>JALTEL010000603.1 GCA_027073945.1 Caldifarciminota bacterium
TTGTAAAGCATGCTTAGAGACCTCCGAATTTTCTGATTACACTCAGGAATTTGTCTATTTCTTCTAAGGTATTATAGAGATAAAAACTCGCTCTTACTGTACCGGATACATCATAAAACTGATGTAAAGGCTGGGCACAATGGCATCCTGTTCTCACAACAATACCCTCTTTATCCAGAATACTTCCCATTATATCGGAACGCATAAATCCCTTTCCTGTACTAATATTGAAAGCTATAACACCTATTCGTTTGGGAGGTCCGTAAATTTTGACGAATTTCAGCCGGGAGAGCTGCTCAAGTGCATAGCCCACAAGTTCCTCTTCGTGTTTTTCTATTTGTTCCATACCTATTGCCGAAAGATAATCAACAGCAGCACCAAGGCCTATTCCACCTGCAATATTTGAAGTCCCAGCTTCAAATTTCCAGGGCAACTCATTCCACGTGGCCTTTTCTGTTGTTACAATACTTATCATATCCCCACCCCTTATAAAGGGCTCCATATTGTTCAGTATATCTTCCTTTGCGTAAAGCACTCCAATACCGGTAGGTCCCAGCATCTTGTGCCCGGAAAAAGCCAGAAAATCACAATTAATATCCTGTACATCAACTTTAATATGAGGTACGGACTGTGCCCCGTCCACACAGAACAAAGCCCCTTTTGCATGTGCCAGTTTGCCAATTGTTTTGACATCATTTACAGTGCCCAATACATTTGAAGCCTGAGTTATGGAAACAAATTTAGTATTGCCTCCATTTATCAATTTCTCGGCTTCTTCCATAATGAGATTCCCAGATGAATCAATTGGAATGCATTTGAGCTCTACGCCAATCTTATCGCGAACATATTGAAAGGGGACCATATTTGAATGGTGCTCCATAAGCGATATAACAATTCTATCCCCTTTTTTAAAATAATTTGAAGACAACAGGGAATGAACCACAAGATTAATAGACTCTGTTGTGTTTCTTGTGAAAACTATCTCTTTAATACCCTTTGCATTGATAAATGAGCTGACTTTTTTATGCGCTGCTTCATACAATTTGGTAGCTTCAATACTGAGTTTATGCACTCCTCTGTGTATATTTGCATTCTGACTGGTATAAAACTTCTTAACAGTATCTATAACAGATACAGGCCTTAATGATGTGGCAGCATTGTCAAAATATATAATGGGTTTGCCATTTTCTTTAATGGACAATTCTGGGTAGTCTTTTCTTATTTTATATACATCCATCTTTATATTTTATTGTGTAGACATTGAACATTCAAAAAACAGCATCCAAACTTCGGAACATCACCAAAGCTTGTAGTTTAAAAAATGGATATCAATTCAATGGAAAACAAACATGCTGCACTAATCTTTTCTCTTTAACAATGACTTTATCTCAGCAATCTCTTTCCTTAGTTCTTGAACCTCTTTCTTTAATCTGCTTATCTCTTCATTCTCCCCTTCAACTTGCTCCGTATGCTGATGCACGGTCTGTTTGGAAAACTCAACTTCTCCCTCTAATATTTCAGAAAGCACGTCCTTCACCTTCCCATAGGCACCTACAAATGGCTTTATCCCAAAATTCGCAAAAAATTCCTGTGCCTTGGGGCCCATACCACCGGTCGCTATGATATCCACGCCAAGCGTATTCATAAAACCAGGCAATTCTCCAGCCTCATGTCCAGCAGCATAGGTATTCTCTATATTTTTTACAGTTTTAACCGTCTTGCCATCTAATTCCACTACAACAAAATACGGGCAGTGACCGAAATGGTAGCTAACCACGCTTTCCAACCCCTGCGGCTCATCTGCTGTAAAAGCTACTTTCATTATTAACCTCCTGTGTTAGATAATATATTATATACATATATGTGCGTTATGTCAATAGAGAACGTCCAAATAAACCTTTAACACTAATTTGCTCAGGACTTGTTAGATATTTTTAGATTCTCCGCAATTATAACAACATCAATTAGCGTGCGAAAATAATCAAAAATTCTCACTTTAGTCAGCGGGTCATTCTTCCATTTCACAGGAATAACTCCTATCTTGAAGCTACTTTTCCGAGCCAGCATCAATACTTCTACATCAAAGGCCCACCTCTTTGTTCTCAACTCCTTGAAAATGGTATTGGCTGCCTCTTTTGTAAAAGCCTTAAAGCCACATTGTGTATCATAAAAAGGGAGACCCGTAACAAACCTCACGAATTTGTTGCCCAGATGTCCCATATACCTTTTTACAAAACTCTGTTTTATCACCTGAGCTGCACCCTCTGCATCTTCTTCTCTTCTTGAGCCTATAACAACATCACATCCATTGTTAAAGAGTACCTGCATATACTGAAAATGATCAATTGTCGTGGAATTATCGGCATCCATAAATAATCTTATATCTCCATTCGCCAGCAGCATACCCTGACGTACTGCATAACCCTTGCCGTAATTGAGTTTTAATTTAAGCAACTTAATTCTCTTTTCCTCTCTGGCAAATTGTTTTACAATTTCCGGTGTTTTATCAGTAGAGCCGTCATCCACAACGACAATCTCAAATTCAACAGGATATTTGTAAAAGTACTGCAGTACATGGGTGAGTGTCGGGGGCAATCTCTTCTCTTCATTAAAAGCCGGAATAACAACCGATAGAAGCATTATTAAAGCCTGTGTGCTTTGACCTGTATCAATCTGTGGACACCTATGTGAAAAGACGGAGAATCACCGACACCTCTTACATTTTCCTCCCTGGCATATTCCATCAGTCTCCACTGCTTTATGGAGAAAACAAAACTGCCTTTAATATAGATAATTTTGTTAACATTGTAACCTCTGTTTTTTATGACTTTTTCAGTTTGTTTATACTTTACCGTTACAAATTTATCTTCTGCGGTGTAGAAATATATCGTGGAGTCCTGGTCTTTCCATATATGCTCACCCTTTCTCCTGAAATACAGTGAATGCAGTAGGTCGGCATAGATACAGGGCGTATCAAATAATGCCAATTTCCTCGATTTTTTATAGATCTTTCCGTCGGCCTTTAAAACAAGATTAATATCCATCTTCCCTATGCGCAGAGAATCGGAACTTCCAGAATCAATAAATTGAGTTATGTAGAATTTGTCGCCAACTATTCTATTAACCCGTTCCCTCACATAAGCATTTACATCCAACTTTACATCCTTTTCTCCCCCTGGACCTTTGAACTGCTCTTTTTTATGCACATGCAAAATGAATGTATCCTCTCTTCCTGCATACAGCAACTCGCTGATAGGGGGGAGTTCTGTTTCCTTTTTATTTTTTACCCTGAAAGTTGAACAGGAGATGACAAGAAATAGCGTCAGCAGGAGAATATGCAACTTCACCAGTACGCCTCAATATTGTCAATGCTAAAGGATCTGAAGTCCTCTCTTAAATAGCAATAGGCATCTATTTTCTTGCCCCTCAGGGATAATGGCTCTATGCGGCGTTCCGTTCTTCCCGAATACGGTGAGTAATATTTTATGGTAACATCTCCCTTTTGCATGGCCAACTCCATTATCTTGCGAGATTTTTCAGGGATATTTATACTGTTATACCCGAGTGAAAAAAATTGTTCCACCGTTTTTATGCCATCAGCTTCAAGTTTATCCATAATTTTAAGCCAAATGCCCATCGTCATTATGGCATCAGGCATAGCTCTGTGAGATACCGACTGCGATATATTCAAAGACTTACTGATATTTACAAGAGACATTCTTTTGTTTATACTGTCAAATACCCTGCCTGCTACAACCTGAACATCGATCATCGGATTAAAGAAAGGCTTTCGTCCGCTTATCTTCATCTCTTTATTCAACATGCACATATCAAGGGATAACATATTAAAGCCAACGAGAAAGCTGTCCCTCATGAGCTTCTCAATATGGTCAGAGACCTCAAAAAATGTGGGGGCGCCTTTAAGGCTATCATTTTTTATTCCGTGAATACTGAAAGATATAGGTGAAATTTGCCTGTCACTCTTTAAAAGTGTGTGATATTGGGTTTTTTTAGCATTTTTTTTCCATCTGACTATGCCGATTTCTACAACTCTATCTTTTGTAAAATCAGTTCCTGTAGTTTCAAGATCAAAGGCCACATATACCTTATCCCTTATTTTATCCGTACTTTTCTTTATATTTTCATTATTCCATATCATCACTGCGCTTTTTTTGTATCTCCTGCTCCTTTATTAAAAATTCTTTTGCCGTAAGACTGTCTCCACAGGAACGCATATAATTTGAAGACATATCCAGCAGAGCAATTTTAACACTATCTGGCACAGTATTATTGTCAATCATATTGTAAAGGCTATCAATCATTCCTTCCTCAAGCAACTCTTTTACATAGACCATTGCTCCAAGTACACCCGTAGTATCAAAAGGAGGAAATGTCTTTTGCAAGATATCCATTGATTCATTTTTGGAACCTATTTTATAATATATAGTGCCCAATTCGCAAAGGGCATCTCTTTCCCACACACTGTCAATGCCCTGTAAAAGGTCAATGGCCCTGTTGTAATCTCCCGTTTTCGCAAGCCGTTTCCCAAAGTAGAGCTTTAAATCATAATCATGCAAATTCATCACACTGTCATAGATTTCGGAAATATTGGTGCTATCCATATAATTCTCAACAAAATTCTTAAAACTCAATACCGTTCTTTTGTCATTTTGATACATTGAAAGTTCACGACTTAGTATATAAAGCATAGAATCAGCCTGTTTAACACTTTTATAATACAGATAGGCCTCATAGAGCAGTTCGGGTGACAGATGGCTTTCCGGATACTTTTTTACATAAGTTAAATTTAACTGCACAGGGTTTTGATATACACCAAGTTTATAATTGCAAAACTCAATATTATACCTCACACTATCCAGTTTTACACTGTCTTTTATAACCTTTTCTAGCTCACTGTAAAATACAAGCGCTCTATTGTAATCCTTCTGGCTGAGAAAAAAATCTGAGATAAATGGATAGATTCTCGCTTTCAGTGCCTTTACCGGTTTATAATCAAGAATTTTCAAAAAAATTATACTTGCCTCATTATCCAGACCTTTGACTATGAAAATTCTGCCAAGCAGATAATTCGCCCACAGATAATAAGGAGAATATGTATCTACTTTTAAAAGATATGAAGAGGCAAGATTATAAAGACCAAGAGCAAAAGCACACCTTCCTGCATGGAAATACGCATCGTCAATTCGCCAGTTGAAACGCTGAAAATACTCTTTCCATTCCTTGAGGGCAATGGAATATCTCATTAATGAGGTATGAGAAGCTGCGTACATAAAGGCAATCTCTTTCTCTTTGTTGTTCCCTGCTCTATCCATTTTATCAATAGTCAAAATACACTTTTTAAAGTCTTTGTGCCTGTAGTAATATTTTGAAAGCAGGTAGAGCAGCTCCTGGTAATTCCCCTTTTCCAGCATGAACTTTCCTTGCGAATTAACAGTTACAGATATGTCAGGTATATCAAGATAGTATTCCACAAAAGCCATTAAGGTAAGTGAAAAATTATCGTTTATACCCAGTTTTTTTAAAATAGCATAAGCATATAAATAAAATGGCTTAAAAAATGATAGCGGGGACTTACATGCTTAATAATTTAGAAAAATTGGGGAGAGTATTATAG
>JALTEL010000604.1 GCA_027073945.1 Caldifarciminota bacterium
TTTCCAGGCTTTGCGAAGTGCGGGGCATCTGGGCGGACGAACTGAGCCGTATATGCTGTGTTATCGGAAGTGTCGTTAATCATTTCAATAGCTATTTTCTTATTTCTGCCCAAAGACCTGATTTGTCATAAATTATACGAAAATTAGATATGTTTGCTTTAGATACAACCTCTCTCAATTTATCAGGTGACTTGTAAGCTTTTGCATCCTCTTTCAGGGAACGATCTCTTAGAGATGTCATTCTCTTTAATTCTTCCTCGCTGACATATCGTCCAAATCCGCCACCAACGAAACCAATTCCACCCTTCTTTAATACCCTATAAATTTCTTTAAATACTTGCGTCTTATCTTTCCAACAATGATATGAACCTCTGCTGATTATGAAATCGGCAAATTCATCATCAAAAGGTAGATGATGGGCATCTCCCAGAACAGGGATTATCCTGTCCGTCAATTGCTCTTTTTCAATATTCATACATGCTACTTCGTATATTGCCTTCTCCTTTTCCAATGCATATATCTTCAGCCTGGAATGTTTGCATAACTCAATTGCAAAAATAGCCGGACCACAGCCGACATCTACACATACGCCTTCCAAAACACCATAGTCCTCAATGATCTGTTTAGCAGTAGAGACAATTGCTGGCATGAAGTTCTCTTTGATGCCTTTATCAAGACGCTTTGCCTCTAAAAGATCCATTTTAGTATAATCAGCAGGGACATGCTCTTCAGACATAACCTTATCCTCCTTTTAATCCTTTAAATAGTCCTTTTATATACAACTTTTTCTATTCTCCCCCCTTTTTCTTTCCACTCAGGCATTTCCGGTAAGCGGTTTGGGGGTATACGAAGTTGGCGAACGAAACAAGTCAATTTGGGCGGGGTGAAGCGTAGCCGTATGTCCGCTGTTATCGGAAGTCGCATAAATCATTTTTTAAATCTCCCATCGTCTTTTGATGTTGAAAGTTTGTACACATTTTTCTCAAGCCATCCAATCTTCTTAACCGCTTTCACATCAAATTCTGGAGTATAAGGCTTAATATCCAGGAGAGGCGTCCCATCTACAATATCCACATCTTCAATGTATAGTATGTTTCCTTCAATTCTGAGAAGACGCACTACCGAAATCCCTATTGGATTAGGTCTACTTGGAGCACGTGTTGCGAAAATCCCATGCATTTTGGTATCCATAAACGGCTTTACCTTTAATGACGATTTTTGGGATAAATGGAAGTGGTATATCAAAATAATGTGAGAAAAGCCTTCAAGATCTTTTAAACCTTCAGCATGTTGTGGAAATACCTCAACTGTACCATCAATACCCTTGGCGCCTGTGGGTTGTATGGGTGTTCCTTTTGGCCCTTTGAATGGGGAATGAATGATTCCTATCGGCTTATACTTTATTTCATCCATAATTTTATCCCTCTATAATGCGATTTCCGATAACTTTGGTATATACGAACTTGGATTTGCATATACCTCCATTTGGCATTGTATCCGAAGTTAAGTTGTTTATATCTCAAATCAGTTTTAAGCATAATAAGGTTTCTCTACCAATCCCCTTTCTTTTTGTTATATTTTATCCC
>JALTEL010000605.1 GCA_027073945.1 Caldifarciminota bacterium
CGCCGGATATGGAGGATGAATTCGTGGAGGATGCGGGAAGAAAGGTGGAATGGGACACCGAGGAGGATTGATGTTTGCCTCTTCTGGCTGGGAGCATTATCTAATCCGCTCAAGGCCGGCCATGATAGTCTCCGGCATATCTTCTTCGTGCATCTCAAGGCCTTTTTTCCTCATGAATTCAGCAAATCTTCTGTCGCTTCCTTTTATATGCAGGATAAGCCAGTCGATCAGGTATCTATTTATTGAAAAAGCCAATTCGGTCTCCATTCTCACATCCGCTTTTTCTGCGTCCTGTATGGTTTTTCGTGTGTAATCATAGAATTTGATGTGTTCCAGCCTGTGTAGTTCATACCTGTCATAGTTGTACTTCTTCATGTACTCCTCTTCAGCCCCAAAGTGCCAGTGGGCATAGCGGTCCATAAACCGTAGAGTAGCCACGAGAGTTCGCCTTGTATTCTCCGCAATATTTCTGTTTATCTCATTTAAAATCTTTACGAAGTATTTATGCTGCCGGTCTATCTCTTCAATACCGCTTTCCAGAGATGAATCCCACTCGATTTCATAAGTTGTATTCTGGTTTTTCAACTCCGAAGAGGTGCTCCATCTTATTATCCATTCCTCATGATCGGCTCCTTTGTGGACACATTTCGTATGCTCGGAAACAACGGATTTAACCCCTGTCTGTTCCACAACACCTGCGAAGTAATCCGTAAGGAAATCGCAGAAAATCGGATCGCGAGAAATGCCGTAACCGGATATAACCGCACTTTCGGAGTCAATCATACGGCCGTCTAGCCTGCCAAAGTTATAGAACTGCTCCCAATATTCAGAGGACTTTTTTATTACCAATTTCGGGTTTGCGGCCCATTTGACAAACATTCCGAAGATACCAATATTTTTAGAGGTTTGTTTTGCAAGCAAGCTCAATTTCTTTTCTCCAAAGAGTTCCTTGTATGCTTTCAGAAACAGGATATTGTATTCCATGGGGTACCATTTAGCCACTTTAATCTCTTTCTCATCCGCCGGCCCGTTGTATCCTAATTCTTTCATTCTCCTATATAACCTTTCCATTCCCTCAGTACCGTGCTTTTTTCTGGCATATGCCATTCTGGAGAAATAAATTCCTCCCTTACATAAGTTCTGCGTCATAAGGCTGTTGAGGAGGGGGTACATAAATCTTTCTGACCATATCTGGATAATTTGTATGCTTTAGATAGAGCCCCCTACTTGACAAGGGCAATAAACGAGTTCCTGAAGGTGGGAAGAAAGATGGAATGGGATAGTTAAGAGGATTGATGTTTGCCTCTTCTGGCTGGGAGCATTATCTAATCCGCTCAAGACCGGCCATGATATTCTCCGGCATATCTTCTGGTATGTTTTCGCGGTCCTTAAATTCCGGTGAAATAACCTCCTTCTTACAAGGGGTGCGGGCATTGGAAACTCTTTTATGACATAATGCATTTTAAACGGCCATGAACACCGAAGAGCGAATGGAACTTGTCAGAAGAAACGCAGTGGAACTGGTCACGGAGAGTGAACTGAAAAAACTGCTGGATGAAAAGGCCAATCCGAAAGCATACATAG
>JALTEL010000606.1 GCA_027073945.1 Caldifarciminota bacterium
TCGATGCCATTCTTTCTCAAGGAGAAGGTGAGTTTACCGCAATTATCAACCAGGTAAAGATTACTTTTTTCCATTATCCCTTTTTTGTAGAAAAAAACACAAATTTCAAAAACATTATAAAGATGCCTGACATTTTAACTATCGGAGCAATGAAAGCTTATGCCTTGGGCAGAAGAGCCAAATGGAAGGATTATGTAAATTTATATTTCATCCTCAAAAAATTTTCTTCAGAGGAACTTGTTGAAAAAACAAGGGCAATTTTTAAAAAAGAGTTCAATGAGAAACTTTTTAGAGCCCAACTAAGTTATTTTGATGACATTGATTATTCAGAACAAGTAGAATACATGCCTGGAGTTGAAAAGGATAGAAAAGAGATAGAGGAATTTTTGAAAAAAGAAAGCCTTAGCTAACACGCTTTTCGATTTTCAAATTTTTTACTCCTCTCTCCGAAAGCCAAAAGAAGTAAAAGAAAAGTTAAAAGAAATAAAAAAGCTTGGAGGAAAAGTCTATATCTACTCCTTCCCCCCTGGGTACTTAAATTTCTGTGGAATACACATCACTTATTGCCAGTAGAATGGCTTATAGGAAAAGTAGATGTGTATCATTCTTCTGATTTTTTAAGGCCATCACTTTTGAAAGGAGCAAGGGGTATTACAACAATACATGACTTAACTTGGAAAATATATCCCAAGTTTCATACTAAAGATATTGTTAAAGCTCATGAAAAAAAACTAAAAAAGACGATTGAGTATGAAGACATAATTATTGTTGATTCACAGAACACAAAAAAAGATTTACTAAGATATTATTCTCAAGTAAAAAATACTAACAAACTCTATGTTATCTATCCGGGAATAGGGGAAAGTTTTAGGCCAATAAAAGATAAGGAAAAAATAAGAAAGGTTTTAGAAAAATACAATCTTAATTACCCGGACAATTACTTGCTTTATGTCGGTGCTATTGAGCCTAGAAAAAACCTGGATATAGCAATTAAAGTTTTTTCTAAACTTGTAAATTATAAAGCGATAGTAAAACCTGCGAGGTTAAGTAGAGATAACATAGAAGGAGAAACTAAGACTATGTATCAGAACAACAAACACTCAACAACAAAGAAGATTGCCGAACCTCGAAGGTTAGATTATGGTAGCGGTTGGCAAGACTATAAATTTTTAATTGTTGGTAGAGCAGGATGGAAAAATGAAAAGATATTTCAATTAGTCAAAGATCTCAAATTAGAGAATAAGATTATCTTTGTCGGCTATGTGAAAGACGAGGACCTTCCTTACTTTTATAACGGTGCCAAGCTACTTTTATATCTTTCAAAATACGAAGGATTCGGCCTACCTCCTTTAGAAGCTCTTGCTTGTGAAACACCAGTGTTAGCTGGAAATAACTCTTCTCTAAAAGATATTGGCAGGTTTGCCTTAGAATTAAATAGGATAGATGCAAGGTCGTACTGCAAAGCACCTTTACGTCCACCTTGATAATCAATAAAATAAACATCTTCATCTTTAATCATTATATTTCTTGCCTGAAAGTCGCGAAACATAAAGAAATCGGTATTTGTTGTAAGTAAATAATC
>JALTEL010000607.1 GCA_027073945.1 Caldifarciminota bacterium
GAGCGCATACAGAATCTCATAGCGAGGTTCGAAGAGCGCACCCTCACAGACCTGTATGACCAGATCAAGAGCCTGTGAAAGCCTGTAAACCATTTCTTTTTTTCTTTTTCTGTATAATTGTCTCCAAGGTAAACTTATGCTGAAACACCCGTTTATGAAAGAACAATTTAAATCCATGCATTAACAGAATATCACTTTTGACCCTTCACCCCCACACTAAACAGCAAAAAAGAATATCATGGATAAACAGTTATCTTAGTTTCGCCCCACAATAAGGGCATACAACAGAGTCTGGAGGAATTTCTCTTCCACATGAACCGCAAACAGCTTTCGCTCTATTGAATGTAGTTCCGCAGTAAGGGCATATTAGAGAATCCCCCGGTATCCTTCTATGGCATACAGGGCATTCAGCAAGTGGAACATCTTCATAGCTCTTTACTGTAGGTTCGGATATGGCTGGTATCACCATTGCCCCGTTTTTTGTCCGCCCATATGGCCACATGCTTTTCTTATCCGGATGTTCTTGGACTTCTTTCATAGCGTGTATTCTGCCAGCAGTAGTGATAACCAGCAGCAACAAAAAGAAATAAGTAAAATTTATCCACAAACCCGCCGAGGCATCTTGAGAAGAGTAGTTTCCACCGTTGCCACTTGAAGCAACCATCAATCCAACCAAAAGTAAGTAAAAATTATAGAACAGATATGTGAGCAGCAACACAATGGATAAAAACCCAACCGCAACCTCTCCTTTCAATTTACTTACAAGGAGAATTGAGAATAGAAGTCCAGCGACTAAAAATCCTATCTGCAATAAAAGAAGGAAAGAATACTGATATACTATTGCCTCCGTGGCTCCCTGATAGTTGCTCAGATCTAACTTAGACAAGTAATAGAATCCTCCAATGAAGATAATCAAACCTAAAAAGAAGGCGAAAATGTATTCTATCAAAAGAGCTATAGAATAACCCATAGGGGAGAAGAATCCTTTCCTCTTATCTAATCCAAGGATTGAATCCATGTCCATTTCATCCCTCCATAATCTCATCAATCTTTTTCAGATACTCCGCAACCTTCTTTCCCTTGTCTGTGAGAGAGACATATCTCTTTGTGCCATCTTTCTCTATGTTTACCAAACCAATTTTTTCCAAGTGATCTATCCGTGGAAAATATGTTGTTTGGCTAGCCTCCGTGATGTCAGAGGCTTTATCTTTGAGTTGTATAGTTCTTTGTTTACCTTCACTATCCAAGACGAGGAGGAGCGCTTTCATATATGGATCTATCAAATGTTTTTCTCTCACGAATCCAACAATGTCATAAAGTTTTAAATAACTTTCTTAAGTAATTTTATGTCATACATACTAACATCAAATACGAAAGACAAACTTTATAAACTTACTAACTTCTCCGGAATACATGACCCGAAACGACACCATAACCGACATACGCTCAATCGGGAAAAACGGCAGTATGCTGTACCTCCCGAAGGCGATAATGGAGAAGTGGGGACGAGAGAACGGGGACCATGTGAGGCTCGAAGTAGAGAACGGGGTGCTTGTAGCCCGTCCCGTGGTCCTGAAAGT
>JALTEL010000608.1 GCA_027073945.1 Caldifarciminota bacterium
GAGTAGAATCATTCGTTAAAGCACCATTTGCTGGTGAAACAGGATTGGGCGCAGTCGGACCTGTGACATCTATTGTATTGGACCAAATAGTTGACTCAGCACTTATATTCCCGTATCCATCATAAGCTCGCACTCTCCAGTATTTCTTTCCTTCTGTTAAGGTAAAAGGCTGACTTGTTCCTGAAGGACTGGCAGTTTGTTCTATACTGCTGAATGCAGTACTTGTATCATCCACTTCTATCACATAATTGGCAACTGACGAACTGTCACTTGCTGTATTCCAGCTATATGTGACTGATGTATTATTGCCTACACTATTATTAGCAGGACTGCTTAATGTCGGAGTTGTGGGATTTTCATTATCTACAACGAAACTGCTGCTTGCAACAATCGCACTATTACTTGTACCGTCATTCACCTGCAGTCTCACCCACACTGAACCGTCGTAGGTATTGGGGATATCGGACTTACTGTCCCAAACATAATTCAAAGATGCTCCTGATGATGTGAAGTTTAATGTTCCGCTATGGCGGGCATCACCTGAATCTGCTGTCATAGCATGCCATGCAATATTATTAGTAGAATATTGTGCCAATACATACGTACAGGTATCATTTTCAGCATCTGTGCCTGTATAACTAATTAGAACATTCCCTGTGCCGTCTGTATCTTCCGCCGCTGTTATACCTGATATAACAGGTGCTGTTACTGTCGGTGGAGGGACATTGGTTTTGGCATAATGAACGATAAGTGCAGGAGCAGGATAAGTCGGCGCATATTCTTTGGATGCAAATCGTCCGCCGTCGCTATTTTGAGGCACTATCATAAAACTGTAAATTTTATTAGTTGTGATAGCGGGAGTAATATCGTAATAATAATTTGTACCTGCCCCCACATCGCCTATTGTGGTAATTCTATTACTGTTAGTTCCAGGGGCATTGTTCCAGATGACTGTATATTCTCCCCAATCCGAGGTTGTCGTTTCAAATAAGCCTCCCCGTATCTTACCTGAACTGGTACAAGTCAGTCTTAATGTAGCACTCGTGACATTCCCGATTACATTACGCAGGTCAAATTTCAAAATCGGACGACGCACTTCTGTACCAGGTAAATTTCTGAAATATATTTCTGTTTTATCTCCCTTTGGAGTAGTCGACTGTTCCCAGGTATACGAATCTGCTACTGGAGTGAGGCTTACTCTTTGTTCTACACCGCTTAAGGAATGAACCCTTAAATAAGGATGCAACGATGTGTTAGGTTCTTCTTTTGTTGCAAATGCACCACCATCTGAATTTTGGGTATCAATCCTAAAACTAACTTTCGATAAACCGATAACGCCTGAAGTTACATCAATAGGGTACCACACAGTTGAAGTTACATCGTATATCATAGCTATAGGCTGACCGTTTGTGGCAGGCTGGTTCAAATAAGTCAATCCCAATTCTGTCCAATTAGGATCTGTTGTATAAACACCTCCCCTAATTTTACCAGAATCCGAACAATATAAAAATAAAGTTGCTGAGGTAATCGTCCCTTCTATTTGTGATAAGTCAAATTTTATATAGGGAAACCGTAAATA
>JALTEL010000609.1 GCA_027073945.1 Caldifarciminota bacterium
GCATTACGGACCGATCTTACGGTTAAAACCTTCGCCGGAGTGCGTGCCCAGCCCGATACCAACGACTTTATTATTGAAGACTACAGTGAGCCCTCAAACTTCATCAATGCCATCGGGATCCGGTCTCCGGGATTAACTTCAGCTCCGGCTGTGGCCGAGTATGTTCTTGGTATCATTGAGAAAAAAACGGGAACGCTTGTTAAAAAGGAACAGTACAGCCCTACAAAGCGGGTGCAGTTTCATTCGCTTGAGCTTGCCAAGGATGATCCGGCCTGGGGGAAAACACTCACTCCCCAGCTTGACTCACCTCCTCTGCCGCTTCTTGATACGGCATGGAACTTCGGGGTGCAGAACCAGCTGTACAACTATACCTGCTTTACCGACCTCGGTCTTGGTATGGATCTTTCCAGCACCTTTCAAAACGGTCTTATACAATGGATAAAAGAAAAGGGAGTACATACCAAGGATATTCTGTACCGCCATTCAGGATCATGGCAGATAAAGGACGGCCCTAAAACGACGTAAGTATTGACTTCGCAGTCTTTCCCACTTCGTTTGATGCACCGAGAGAAACCGCCATTTTAAGCTTGTTCCGTGCTTCATCCTTTTTACCGAGAGCGCTGTAGGCTTTCGCGGAAAGAAACGCAACAAGCTGTGCGGTTTCAGATGTGCTGTCCTGTTTCAGGTACCTGCCAAAAAGTGTTAACGCGTCATTATAGTCAAAAGAATCGAGAAAAAGATTCCCTTTAAGAACAACAAGATCCGAATAGTAATCTGCAGACGGATCTCCCGCCACCTTTGACAGATACGAAAGAGCCTTACCCTGTTCTCCAAGGAGATAGTAGCTTTTCCCGAGATAGAAATCATACTCAGGAAGTTCCTCATCAAAAGCATCATCAATATTATCGTTAAGAATACCAATAGCTTCTTTGTATTTTCCTGAACCTATAAGATCCTTTGCGTCGGACAAAGCCATGTTATCTTCAGTAAGCCATTCTACACTGCTGCTATCGCTGTCAGCCTGGGCTCCCCGGACACCCATTACTGCAGTCTTTGCGGTACCCCTGTTTGGCCCTGTAATAAACTTCTTTAAATTTACAGGATTCCCGAAGGAAGCTGCTTTCCGGGAAGCTGAAACAAGCTCCGCTATTTTATAGGTCCCGGGCTTGTTGAGAATAATCTTGCCCCCTGCTATCTCAAGTTCTGCCACACTGTTCGGTCCAATCTTTACCGTACCGTTTCCTTCCAGTACATCACCTGAAAAAACATCATACCAGGAGCTGTTTTCCTGGACAGTCATATCACCATCCACATAGGTTACTGTTACTTCCAGGGCAAAAACAGGAATAAAAATCATCACCAGCAAAATAACCAATACAACGGTCTTTTTCATGCTATTCCTCCGTAAATAGTTCTAGTGAACGAGGACCTTTATCTGCTGTGTTGCATCATTATCACCAGTCCATATTTTTAAAATCTTCCAGCCGCCGAGAATTCCCTCGTTAACCATCTCGAAATGAATAGGAGTAGAAGTTCCTGAGTATGTCATGGTTCCATAGGCATTTGGACTGTCTGTGGA
>JALTEL010000610.1 GCA_027073945.1 Caldifarciminota bacterium
CGACTGAGTTGCAGAAAGATACTGCACTGTACACAAATAATAAATTTGATATAAATAAATACAAGCAGGCACTTGGAAATCCCAGAAATGCTGGTTACTTTGCCAACTATGAAATGAAGCTCAGAAGAGAGATTCCAAAGGATATAAATACGCTTGATGTGCTGTATGCATTTAACATTTCCAATAAGGAACTTGAGTTTATGTACGGTAAGGATTATGCTGCAAGAAAGGCGAAATATTTACTTGTAAAATACAATCAAATCCCCGATTCGTCTGTAAAAGTCTCTGACAAAGAGCTTGATGAATACTATAGAAAAAACAGAGAAAAGTTCAGAAGGCCTGCTACAATACAAATTCTTTCCGTTCGTTTCCCGATTTTACCTGAAAAGGCGGATTCCGTTGATGCGGAGGACAGATTGAGTGACGCTAAATACGAACTTTCTCAGGGAACGCCGTTTGACAGCACAGCCATTTTTTACAGTGATGATGAAACGCGGGAGAATGGTGGAGATGCAGGCTGGGTGAAAGCAGAAGACAGGAGATTTGCTCTGCTGTATAAAATGCTAAAGGATGCACCCTTTGATTCTATTATAGGACCTGTACTTCTTCCTGACGGATATTATCTTGCCAAAAAGACTAAGATGGCAGATGACAGCATGCATATTTTTATTATTCAATCAAAGGTAAAGGTGAGTGAGGCCACAAGGGATGAAGTGAAAGATAGAGTCAGGGATTTTGTTGACAGGGCCAAGGAAGAGGGATTCCAGGAAGTTGCAAACAGGGACAGTCTTAAAGTAATTGACAGCCACGAGATTCCTATGGATGCACCCTTTATAAGGGGGGTTGGAAGAACAACAGCGGATATAAGCACTATGATTAAAGCTATGAAGGTAGGGAAAATTTCTGACCCTATTCCTCAATCCAATAGTTTTGTTGTGTTCTTTGTAAAAGATAAAAAGAAATCTTATATTCCGAAGCTTTCCGATATAAAAAAGGTGGTTATGGCAAAATTGCAGAAAGAAAAGAAACTGGATGTTTCGTATGCCGTTGCCAAAAAGGCTTATAAGGTATTCAATTCTGTTAAAGATTCAACTGCATTTGAAAAAGCAAAGGAAAGCATAAAGGATTACAATCCAATTGTTACTGAAACACGATATTTTACAAGGGGATCTTTGATAGATTATAATGTAGGATACAGTCCTCTGTTTAAAAGCACTGCATTTTCTTTGAAAGAGGGAGATGTATCCGATGTGTTAAAGGATAAGAGAGTTGGGTCATATTTTCTTCAGATTACAGGTGTTAGAGTGCCTGATACCAATAAATCTATTATTCAAATGGCCACAGCCAGAAAAAAATATAATCTCAATAGGACAATTGAAGAGGATTTTACCAATGAGATGACAAGTGATAAGAATGTGAAGGATTATAGAAAGTATTTTTATGGTGATTAATTTATGATTGTGTATGCGTAAGAAGAAATTTTTCACTTACATTGTATTTCTGATTATTTTGTTGTTCGGTTATTATTTCACAATTTCCATTGTTTCGTATATATACAACTACAGAACTATGAAAAAATACGAGAGAGAAATCCTTTATATAAAAGCAAAGGAAGCTGTTGCAGCTTCAAGAGTCTCTATGCTCAATCAGAGGAATGGGATTGAGCTTCTTGATAAAGAGCTGTTTAAAGAGGGAAAAACGAGATAATTTACTGTTTATACACTGCATACCCATGAGAAAGATACTACCATTGGGAAACGGGTTTTACAGATATCATTTTTTGAGGGAGATAAGTTTTCTTTTCCCTCCTCTTTGCTTATGGAGAGAACATCTTACGAAAAATTTGCTTGACTATGTTGCAGAAGAGAAAATTGTGCCGCAAAAAGTTCTTGAGATAGGGTGTAACACAGGATTTCTCAGCAACATATTGTCAAAGAAGTTTCCAAACAGCATTATAAACTCTATTGATGTTGTGCAGGAAACAGTTGAAAAAGCAAAGAAGAGAGATATAAAAAATGTATATTTCGAGAAAAGAGATTTTTTTGATATAGAGGAAAAATATGACCTGATTGTCAGTATGCATGTTTTTGTCCTGTTCCCACTTCGAAATTCAATCAGGAAATTATCCGAAGTACTTTCAGACAGAGGATATGCCTATATCACATATACATCTTCTACATTATTGACAGAGCTCCATAAAATTTTCTACAAGCTTGTTGTGGGAGATATCATTGAATTTAAGAAAAAGGAAAACATATCTAAAATTGCTGCAGAAGAAAGACTTAACGTGAAGTTTCTGGAAATAGATGCCACAGAAGGCAGTTTTGCTGCAATATTTAAAAAATCAGTAAAAAATACAGGGAATGAATCTAAAAAGCAGTGTCTTACTTGAGTTTCCATGTCTATCGGAAATAAGAGCACGCAACAATTCTGTGATTTTAATTGGTTTATTATTTAAAATCAATTATTACAAAGCTTATGTTTGACCTTTCAAGTGGTATGGAGTAAAATTTTACAATGCACGAGACCCTTGCTGTCGAAGTTTCAGGATTGCTTCCGTTTAAGTCTGTTATATACATAACAGGGCCAAAGACAATCAAAATCCTATCATCTATGGTGAATAACACAGGCGATGTCGAAGGGGTAAAGACCATGGGTATAGTAAAGAGCGTATTAGCGGACACTCCGGGGAAGAAAAAGGTTGATGATGTGTTTATCGTAATCATAAGACCCCCTTATTCGGAGACAGGTGAGGATAGTGCATATCTATTGCTTGCAGGAGGTAGAATGTTGCCTTCGATGGTTTTGAATATGCTGGCCAAAGCTGGTGCGAGGATTACGACTCAAGAGGCTATACTTAAATCTGCTTATTTAAGTGGGAAAATAGACCTTATGAGAGTGCACGGTTATCTTGAAATGATGCATGCGAGAACTGAAAAAGGATTCGGAATTGCTTACAAACGCTATGAGGGTTATTTGTCTGATAAAATCATTGATATGGCCAACTCACTCAAAAGGATAGCACTTCTCATTAAAGATGATATGGAAGAGCGGGAGAGAAGTATGCATGTAAGGCGAATGAAGGGTATTCTCGGGACTCTCAAGTTTATGCTTGCTCAGGGTGTAAAGGGTATGGTTTACATAGAAGGACTTGAGGTGGCAATAGTTGGAAGGCCTAATGTGGGTAAATCAACGTTATTCAATAAACTCGTTGGAAAAGAGAGCTCTATAGTGACACCTATGCCGGGTACAACCAGAGATATTATTTCAGAGATAGTTGATATAGAAGGTGTACCCTTAAAATTCCACGATACAGCGGGATTCAGGGAGACCGAGGAGCTTGTTGAAAAAATAGGTGTGGAACGCGCCAAGGAAATTGCAAGCTTATCACACTTTGTATTATTTGTACTGGATGCCTCATCCGGACTTAAAGATGAAGATGTGAGGTTATGGGAGCTTTTGAAAGGTGAACGTATAACAATTTTCAATAAAATAGACGAAGGTTTTAATGTTGACTCTTTTCTCACGCTTTCGGAATTAAGTAAATATCCGCAGGTGAATCTTTCAAGCAAGACAGGCGAAGGATTCAACAATCTTATATCTGCTATTAAACAGGAGATTCATAAATATTTCCATATATCCGAGGAATTTGCGCTTACTCAAAGAGAGGCGAGTGGTATCAGACTTGCCACAGAAGCAATATCCTCAGCCGTAACTTACATGGAGGAGAAAAAAGAAGCTGCAAAAATCAAAGCTAAACTCAACAATGCTGTAGCTACTTTAAATGAGCTGGTTGGCGTGGAACACAGGGCATCTATGCTTTTCAACAGCGCAATTAAAGATTTTGTGAAATGAATGTGCTTATTATAGGTAGTGGCGGCAGAGAGCATGCATTAGGATATATTATTTCAAAATCAAAACTGCTGGACAATCTGTATTTTACGCCTGGCAACTATGGGACTTCATTAATCGGGACAAATATTGATTACTTCAAAAATAACAGAGAAGAATTGTATAATACTGCAAAAAAACTCGGGATTGATTTTGTCATTGTTGGACCTGAATTGGAAATAGTGGGAGGTATTGCAGATTACCTTGAAACGAAGGGTATCAAGACATTTGCCCCATCAGCAAAATCAGCGTTTCTTGAATCGTCTAAAATAGAGGCAAGAAATTTTATGAAGAGGAATGGTGTTCCTATACCAGAGTACAGCACCTTTAACAGTTTTGATGCTGCTTATGCGCATTTAAAAAACATGCAGGTGTATCCTATGGTGATAAAGGCTGACGGACTTGCTGCAGGAAAAGGTGTGGCGATTGTCTCTGATATAGAAAGTGCAGAGAGCGTATTGAGAGATTATATTGAAAAAGAAAAGTTTGGGAAAGCATCAAAAAGAGTAGTTATCGAGGAATTTTTGGAAGGTTATGAATATTCCGTTTTTGCGGTTGTTAATGGAGAAAAATTTTTTGTGTTTGGAGATGCCGTTGATTACAAGAGGGCTTACGATGATGACAAAGGGCCTAACACAGGTGGGATGGGTTCAATAAGTCCCGCACCGTTTTTAAACAAACATATCAGAAATGAAACAATCGAGAAAGTCATTGAGCCCACTGTGAGGGGGCTTGGTAGAGAGGCCATTCATTACAGGGGGTTCATCTATTTCGGCCTCATATGGACCAAAAGAGGACCTTATGTGCTTGAGTATAACGTCAGGATGGGAGACCCTGAAACTCAATCCATTGTCATGAATATTGAATACGATTTTTTAGAGATGCTGCTTAACGCTCATTCGGGAAAGATAGATTACGGGAAGTGGCAGCAAGCAAGTTCTTATGCAGTTACCGTAATACTTGCATCCAGGGGTTATCCCTTGCAGTATGATACAGGAAAACCGGTAAAAGGGCTTTCTGAAGTGAGGGATTCACAGATTTTTCATGCAGGAACAAAATTACTCAATGGGCGTGTGGTCACAAGCGGAGGCAGGGTACTCGGAGTAACGGCAAAAGCGCCTGCACTTGGTAAAGCAAGGTCAATTGCATATAAAGATGTAGCCCGAATTGATTTTGGTAACAAGTTTTTTAGATATGATATAGGAGATATGAAAAGATGGAAAGATATATTGTAATCATTGCAGGAAGTAAATCGGATGATGACCTTGTCATACCGGCACGAGAATTGCTTGAAAAATTTGAAATACCCCATAAGATTTATTATATTTCCTCTCACAGGAATCTTGACCTGTTGATCAAGACCGTGAGAGAAGAGACGAAAAAGAATGCAGGTGTTTTTATTGCCATTGCCGGACTCGCTGCACACCTTTCAGGGGTTATTGCCGCCTGCACGGACTTGCCGGTTATAGGGGTGCCCAAAAATGCAGGCTCCCTTGGGGGTATTGATGCGTTGTTCTCCATGGTGCAGATGCCAAAGGGTGTCCCTGTTGCAACAATGGGAATAGGAAAGCATGGCCTGTACAACTCAATTATATATGCCCTTTCTATTCTTTCCCTTACAGGAGAAGGATGGAGAGAAAAAATGCATATGGTAAAAGATGCCTTCCATAAAAGATAAACTCGTAAAGAGAGACAACGCGGCGGATATATCCAGACAATTAAGGCAACAGGGAAAGATTGTTATATTTACCAATGGATGTTTTGATATTATTCACAGGGGACATGTAGAATACCTTGAATATGCCAGAGGGCTTGGTGATGTACTGTTTGTTGCGGTGAATAGCGATAGTTCAGTAAAGAGACTAAAAGGAAATGGAAGACCCATAAATACACTTTCCGACAGAATGTATGTGCTTGCAGGTCTGTCTGCAACGGATTACATAACGTACTTTGATGAAGATACTCCATACAATATCATAAAGGAAATAAAACCGAATTTGCTTGTCAAGGCAGGAGATTACAGAGCAGAGCAGGTGGTGGGTAAAGATATTGTAGAGTCTTACGGCGGCAGAGTTATAATAGCCCCGTATAAGCATGGCTATTCCACAACGGAAACAATAGAAAAACTGCGTAATATTCTATAGAGTATCCGACTTGAGCATTTTTTTCATTATTGTTGTCAATTTGTAGTTAAAAACTATATTTGCTTCATGTTATTGTTAAAATAGCCCAAATAAAAGCAGGAGCTTTTAATTTTAAAATTATTTTTTAACAGTATAAGTACTTATGCTTGAATGTACATTGAGTTTGGTTTAAAATGTTAGCCATGCGAACCAAGGAGGGATTATGATAGAGAGAGAGATTGAAAAAGTCTTCAGAGACGTTGCATTCAAAATAACAAAAAAAGGTAGAACAGCACTGAAGGAGATAGGTCTGACACCTCCTCAATTCAATCTCATGGTGCATATATACTTTAATGGGCCTATGAACCAGACTACGCTATCAAAAGACTTATACCTGGCAAAAAGTACCATATCTGGAATAGTTGACAGGCTGAGAAAACGCAGATTTGTCACAATGGCAAAACGGGAGAAGGACATGAGAAATGAGATAGTTATACTTACACCGGCAGGGGAAGAAGTTATAAAAAGGGTTATTGATAAAAGAGTGGATTATTTAAGAAAGCTTATGCATGGCTTTACCGAAGAGGAAAAAGAACAGCTACTTGAACTAATGTTGCAGATTTATGAAACAACAAAGAAAGTTCAGTAAATGGAACCCGGGAAAAATCTTCGGATTCTTAATACCATTTTTTATACTTGTTCTTGTAATTTTTATTTCTCATGTAAGTCTATTTTCAGTTTTTAAAAATTTTTTAAGACCAACTATATTAAATATCATAGCTGCGGTGATACTTGTGCAGTTCTTTTCTGGAACTATCAAAGAAGCGGGCTTTGATGACTATTTAATGCAGTCTATAAAGATGTTTACAAAGAAAAAATATATATCTTTGATTTTGCCTCCGATGCTTTTTGGTCTTCTTCCAATGCCAGCAGGTGCTCTTGTTTCGGCAGGGTTCACGGAAAAGGGAGGCGAATCCATGCAAATGTCTAAAGACAAAATTTTTTTTGTAAATTATTGGATGCGGCATATATGGGAGTATTCATGGCCTCTCTATGCCGGAGTAATATTGGGCGCAGGGTTTTTGAATATGAGCACTGGTAAATTTGCCTTAATTCAGTTCCCGCTCGTTATCATGGCATTTCTACTCGGAATAATTCCGGTTTTTATATGGATAAGGAATCATAAAAATAAACATTTTGAAAGCAGAGAGAAGTTCAAACTTTCAATTTTCACACTTGTATTTTTACCTATTGTAATTCTTTTTGTTCTGATACTCGGATTCAGGGTAAATATTAATATTGCACTTATTATATCCATTATTACGGTTTTCGTACTCGGAAAGGTGAAAATTAAAAAGACAGGCCGTTTACTGATTAAATCGCTATTTTCATTTACAACTCTTTTAATCATTACAGTGCTTCTGATGAAAACAGCACTGGAATCCGGAAGTCTTGTTAAACAGATATATGACTATTTTATTTCAAGTGGTTTTTCCGTAACATCACTGGGATTTTTAATTGCAATTGTCAGCGGTTTTCTCACCGGTATAACACAGGCATCCGTGGGGATAACATTCCCTGTATTCTTGAAGTTTTCATCAACTCATCCGGGTCTCTTCCCTTTTCTCTACGCAGTGGGTTTTATGGGAGTTATGGTTTCACCCTTTCATTTATGTTTTCTCACCACCAAAGAATACTTTAAACTCGATTGGAAAGACTCTTTGAAATACAATATTCTTCCTGCAATTATTATGGTGATTTTTGCTTATTTATACGGCATGCTTTTGGGCTGAATATGAAATATCTCATAAAGAGAATTTTGTACAATAAAAAGAGGGTGTTGGCAGGTGTATTTGTCCTCATGCTTGTTGATTTGGCCCAGCTTGTTATTCCTTTGATACTTAGAAGGGTTGTAAATGCTCTTGTAGCTGGGAAAGCTACAATGCACATTATTACAGAATTCTCCATATTTATACTGGTACTGGCACTTTTAACAGTGGTCCTGCGTTTTTTGTGGAGGTATTTTATTATAGGGAATGCAAGAAAAATAGAGGAACGTATAAGAAATGACCTTTACAGGCATTTGCTCACGCTTGATTCCTCGTTTTACGCCGAGAACAAGACCGGGGATCTCATGGCACGTGCGACAAATGATGTTGATGCTATAAGAATGGCTTCCATCATGGGGGTTGTTGGAAGTTTTGATACATTATTCTATGGGGTGTTCAGTATAGTTGCAATGTTATCAATCTCTGCAAGGTTATCTCTCTATGTCCTTATTCCTCTTCCTTTTCTGACCCTGATAATTCTATTTTTTGGTAAATTGATATATAAGTTATTTGAAGAAGTTCAGGCGGCTTTTTCTGATATAACGGAAATGGTCAGAGAAGCTGTTTCGGGAATAAGGGTTATTAAAGGATACAGCCAGGCACAGGGAGCACTTGGAGAATTTAAAGGATTGAACAGAGATTTCCTGCTTAAGAATATGAAGCTTGTTAAGGTATGGGGTGGTTTTCAGCCGCTTATCAGTTTGTTCGCCGGGATTTCAATGTTTCTTCTGTTATATGTAGGCGGAAGGAAAGTCATATTCGGTGAAATAGAGTTGGGGGACCTTGTTGCTTTTTCAGGTTACATGGGCATGCTTATATGGCCTGTTATAGCTATAGGATGGGTGACAAATGTGCTGCAAAGAGGTGCGGCATCAATGGAGCGCATTCAAAAGTTGCTTGAAACAACGCCTAAAATCATAGTAAAAGAAAAAGCAGTGCAGCCCAATTTAAAATCAGGCATTACTATTAGAAATCTCTCATTTTCCTATAACAAGAACTACAATATCTTAAAAGACATTAATATGCGAATACAGGCCGGTACAAGGGTGGGTATTATGGGAAAAACGGGTTCCGGTAAAACCACACTTATAAGGTTGTTGCTCCGTTTGTATGACCCACCCCGAAATACAGTGTTTTATGGCAAGCATCCCGTGGAAGACCTTTCCCTTGAGTTTTTGAGAAGTCATATCGGAGTAGTGCCTCAGGAAACCATCCTTTTCTCTGATACAATCAGAAATAATATATCCTTTGAGACAAAAGAGCATGTGCCGGATGAAGATATTACAAATGCAGCTAAAATAGCTGAGATTTACGATGAAATTATGGAATTTAAGAACGGTTTTGATACAGTAGTGGGGGAACGAGGAGTGACACTTTCAGGTGGACAAAAACAGAGGATAGCAATAGCACGCATCATTGTAAAAAATCCGGATATATTAATATTCGACGATGCCCTCTCCGCTGTGGATACGAGGACGGAAAAGCAGATACTGGACAATTTGAAAGCAGTGCTCAGCCAGAGAACTTCTATTATTGTCTCACAGAGAGTTATGGTGCTATCCGAATGCGATTACATTTATGTGCTGGACAGGGGTAGTATTGTTCAGCAGGGTACGCATGCTGAGCTTGTTCAAAAAGACGGATTATACAGATATATTTACGAGCTTCAAATGGAGAAGTCCTATGGCGCATAGAGGAAGAGGCATGTTCCTCGAAGAAAAGCGTATCGGAAAAATAAAAGACAGCATGATTTTTAAAAAATTCCTGAAATTCCTGATTCCGTATAAAAAGTTGTTTGTGCTTACGATATTTTTACTGGCAATATCAACGTTTTTTGACCTTGCCATGCCTTATATATACAAAAAAGCCATTGATGAGGATTTAATGCCGGGAGCAAGAGAATTGATAAAACAGGATACGCTTATATACGAATTTAAGGCGCATCACAAAAATTGGTTTATAGGTAATTACATTATTCAGGGTAGGATTCCCAAACATATACGTTCCGACCTTGAAAGAAATGGATATATTGGGAAAACGAAGTTTTATTATGCACCTTTAAAACAAATAAAGCAAGAATTACTGCGAAAATATAAGCGTTATTTCATCATAGTGGATGGATATGCCCTTCTGAACAAAGCATTTATCAATAGCATGAAGAGGCTGGATATTATCAGTTATAGAGAAAGTGCTCTGCATAATCTATTTGTTATTTCCATTGTATATCTTTCCTTTCTTATATTGAATTTTATAGTGACTTTTGGTCAGGTGTACGTTTTACAGTATATTGGACAAAGTGTTATGTTTGATATGAGAACCACTATTTTCAAAAAGGTGATGTCATTACCTGTGGATTTCTTTGATAAAAACCCTGTGGGACGTATTGTAACGAGAGCGACCAATGATGTTGCAGCAATCAATGAATTTTTTACATCCGTACTTGTATATCTCTTTAAAGATTTGCTTTTACTTGCAGGGATACTTGTCATTATGTTTAAATTATCGCACAGGCTCACATACATAATGCTAATACTTGTTCCCATTGTCATAGGAATAAGTGCGTTGTTTCAAAAATTTGCAAGAATGGCATACAGAGAAGTACGAAGAAAACTGGCAAAATTGAATGCATACACTCAGGAAACGCTTTCCGCAATGGAAGTTATAAAAGTATTCAATGCAATGAAACGTATGGTCAGAGAATACAGGAAAATCAATCATGAACTATATGATGCAAATATGAAGCAGTTATATACCTTTGCTCTGTTCAGGCCTCTGATAGAAATGCTTCGTATAGTCGCTCTTGCGCTCATTTTTTATTACGGTTCAAAGGGAATAATTGCAAATGTAATATCTTTCGGAACTTTTGTCGCATTTCTTTCTTACATCGATATGTTTTTCTCTCCCATCAGAGACCTTGCTGAAAAGTATAATGTTATGCAATCTGCATTTGCAGCAGGTGAGCGTATATTCATCCTGCTTGACGAAAAGGAAGAAGCAAATACAGGGAAAATAGAGAAACAAATTGAGGGCAATGTCGGTTTTAAGGATGTTTGGTTTGGTTATAATGCAAACGATTGGATACTTAAGAGGCTGGATTTTGAAGCCCTAAAAGATGAGTCTCTTGCAATAGTAGGCCCTACCGGAGCTGGAAAAACCTCAACCATAAGCCTTATAGCACGCTTTTATAAGAATCAGCGAGGTACTATAAACATTGACGGTATAAATATTGATGATTACAATATAGAGTTTTTAAGAAAGCAAATGGCCTTTGTATTTCAGGATGTGTTCATATTTTCAGGTAGTGTTAAGAAAAATATTGCACTGTGGGATAATATAAGTGATTCCCGGATAAATAAAGCGCTTGAGCTTGTGTATGCCATCGATTTTGTCAATAAATTGCCGGATGGTATAAATACACCATTAGGAGAGAGAGGTGTTTCTCTATCAATGGGGCAACGACAGCTCCTTTCCTTTGCAAGAGCCATAGTTAGAAATCCTTCTGTACTTGTGCTTGATGAGGCCACCAGTAATATTGACAGCTACACCGAAGACCTTATTAAAAAGGCACTTAAAAACCTTATGAAGTCCAGGACTTCAATTGTTATTGCACACAGGCTATCCACGATAAAAGATGCGCACAACATATTGGTTATTATGGATGGCGAGATAAAAGAGCGAGGCACACACAATCAGCTTATCGAGCAAAACGGTATTTACGCCAAGTTACAGAAGATTCAGTTTAATACAGATGGCATGGAAAAATGAAACATTCTCCTGTTTTTTACCTTATAATAGGTTTTCTTGGAGGGGCGATATTGTTGTTTTTAATTGCACCTCCTTTTGCAGTGTTTTTTCATGTCAAACCGCTTCATATTTTTGCCGCTCTGAAAAGGGAAGATGTGACCGGTGCGATTTTGTTAAGTCTTTATACGGCAACCTTATCCGCTCTGGTAGTCGTTCTGTTCGGTACACCGCTTGCCTATGCAACGGCAAGGTGGAATAACAGGTTTACAAAATTAGTCTCCGCTCTTATTGATATTCCTCTTGTTCTCCCGCACACTGTTGCAGGTATAGCAATACTGACGGTTTTTGCCAGGAGATATGCAGGAGGAAAGCTCTTGCATGCATTTGGCTTATCGGCTACAAACAGTATATCTGCAATTGTTTTTGCCATGATATTTGTTAGTGCTCCGTATTATATCGGGGCTTTGAGAAATGGAATAGAGAAAATTCCTTATAAAATGGAACTTGTTTCAAAGAACTTAGGAAGGGGAAGTTTTTATACATTCTTTAAGATAGTTCTGCCGCTTTCCGCAAATTCCGCAATAACGGGTTTTCTTCTCACATGGGCAAGGTCAATATCCGAATTCGGAGCTGTCATAATATTGGCATATTATCCTATGACTGCGCCTGTACTTATTTACGAAAAATTTGAAACCCAGGGATTATCCGCTGTGCTTCCAATAACAGGAATCTTGATTATCATAACATTAATATTTTTTGTTATTTTAAAGATTTTCTCAGAAAAAAATGCTGAGTATTTCTGAGCTTCAAATATCAGTGAAAGGTTTTAGTGTTTACTGCCATGAATTAACGGTTGACAAAGGGGAAATTCTTACTTTGCTCGGAAAGACCGGTGCAGGAAAAAGTATGTTTATAGAAGCTGTTTCAGGTATGAAAAAACCTGACAAAGGGGAGATTCTTCTTGATGGAAGAGATATAACTTTTTTGAGTCCTGATAAAAGGGGGATAGGAGTTGTTTTTCAGGAACTGTATTTGTTCCCTCATTTGAATGTGTACAAAAACATTTTTTATAGTCCAAATGCAAAAGAGAATGATAATGCACTCGGGATTATGGTTGATGAGGTAAAAACACTTTTTAACAGGGATATAAAATCGCTCTCGGGTGGCGAAAAACAAAAAGTAGCGCTTGCACGGGCTCTTGCCATGAAGCCCAGGCTATTGCTTCTGGATGAGCCTTTTGCTCATCTTGACAGACCTGTTAAATATGAGCTTATGCAATTGCTTATGAAAATTAAAGGGATTGTGCCTATTATTTTTGTAACACATGATTTTGAGGAAGCTATTTTTGTGAGTGATACAATTTCTTATGTTGAAGCAGGTATTATAGAAAAGAAAAAGCTTAAGTTTGAATTTTTTGAGGGGCCTGAAACCAGAAAACAAGCCGAGTTTTTAGGTATTCAGAACATTTTAAATTTAAAGAGAAAGGGTGATATATTTTTTGCGGACGAGAATGTTCCGATATATTTTACAGGTCAGGAGAAGATAGAGGCTCAGCAGGCGGTTGTATCAATAAGGCCCGAGGAAATTTTGATAACACGCGGTAAGGTTCAAACCAGTGCGAGGAATATGCTCAGGGCACGTATTGTAACTTTCTATAGAAAAGAATACCTTTTCAATCTGATCGTGGAAATGGGCAAAATCAGGCTTTATGCGGCTGTGACTCCTGCTTCTTTTAACGAGCTTGAATTAAAAAAAGGTGATGACATATACATAGTTTTTAAAGCGAGTTCGGTTCATCCCATAATTTCCTGACTTTTTTCGTAAAACAAATGGCGATTATACTATTGCAATTAATGGGATTCACTTTTTTTGTTTTTTATTTTCTTGAGTAATATGGCATTTACGGGTAGATATGCATGGTATCTGGAAACTGTTTTCAGAGTTCCTATTTCTTCTTTTGTAGTGGAGCCCCAAAGTGCTTTTAACAAGATAAATGCTTCGTCAGATGTAGTCTCAGCATTTTTTTCAATAAAAGGCCTTATATTTGAACACCATTTAAACCGAAAACCCTGTTCAGCGCATTTTTCATAGGCTCTATTCAACTTCCCTTCGAGAGAAAGTTCTATTATTTCCGCTTCTTTCTTTTCATTTTTATTTAGTAAACCCAATATTTCTTTGGCCGTTTTGTTATCCTGGAAATACTTTAATGCAAAATAAAACCCTAAAAATGTATGAACTTGAGGTCTTAATATGCTGCTTTTTACCTTATTGTACAATCTCACCAATGCCTCATGGTTATCGGTAGCTATGAAGATAGATAAAAGAGGATTTAAACTGACAGACATCCCGAACCAGTATCCAGAATCATAAAACTTGGAAAAGCTTTCTTCCAGATAAACTCTTGCATTATGCATGTTTCCCCTTGAGAATTCTATCTGTCCGATTCTTAAAAGTGGCCATGCCTCCATCATTCTATCACCTTGCGCTACTTTCAATGAGTTTTCGAAATACTTTTTTGCATGTTTGTAATCATGTTTTGAAAAGTATATCCATCCTACGTTATAATAGGAACTTGCAATTTGTTGAGCAGTTCTTGCAAATTTAAGTGCATTTTTGTAAATTTGCAGTGCCCTATCTGCTTGTCCACTCATATCGTAGTAGATGCCCCATGAATTTTTATATTCATAAATATCTTCTTCATCCATATATCCTTCATATTTTTCAATAGTTTTGAGAACTTTTTTCATCCTCGGGTAATCTCCCCAAAAATCATAAACACTTGCAAGAAATAGAAGTAGGTTCAGTCTTCTCTTTCTACGGCTTTGCTTTAAAAGCTTCAGTATGATTTTTTCCACCTCATCATACTTGCCATAGTGGAATAGTAATTTTGCATGTAAGGTTTCCCTGACTGAAATATTCTTGATATGGTCAAGAATTTCTTTTGCTTTCTTGTGAAATCCCATATCAATGAGTTTGGTAAACGTTTTCTTCCAGTAAAAATCGGATTTTCTATATGCTTTGCCCATTTCATAGTGAAGCGCTATAAGGTAGGGATCATACCCTTGTTTGACAAATACTTTTGCGATGACTCTGTGTGTATACATTCTCTTTTTACCAAGGAGACCAGCATAAACGGTTTCTTTAAGTAATAAATGAGCGAATGTGTATTTTTTATCCTCAATCTCTTTTATAAATCCTGATTTTAGTGATTCTTTTAGAGTGAGTTTTACGGATTTTCCAAGTACAGCCTGTACATCCATACTGGTAAACTCGCCTCCTATACAGGAGGCAACAGCTATAGCCCTTTTCTCGGAATCAGGCAAGAGATCGTATCTTGCAAGTATTAGACTAAAGGCATCAATGGGAATTTCCAAAGATGCATTTTTGCAAAGTGTGGTTTGTCCATTTTCCACTCTTGTTAGATTTTTATCCTGTAAATAGGTAACGAATTGCTCAATTAAAAATGGAACTCCAAGTGAGCGCTCATACAGATATGACAAAAGTTCTCCAGACACAGGGTTGCCGACTAAACTTTTAATAAATTTACCTGTATACTCAACGGGAAGTGTAGAAAGGGACATAATATTAAAATCTTGTGCTTTTATATCAAGCGGATATTCGCTTCGTAGTGTTGCAATAAAACCTATGCTCTCCTTTGTGGCAATTTCCATTATTATGGAGTAAGAAACGCTGTCCACCCAATGTAAATTATCTACTACAAGCCCCCATATGCCTTTTTCCATAATAGCTTGGTATAGAAATAATGAGAGCACAGTTGTGGTATTCTCAACCGTTGCATCTGGCCTTAGAGTGTCTTCTGCGATATTTCTTAAAGGAGGAAATTTTGCAATAATATTGTCGGGAAGATTTTTTATAATGGTTTTCACAGCGTGTAGTGGGGGCTGGTTTGGAAATCCTTGAATTACAATATATTTAGCTTTATTAAGGTATGATAACGCCTCATAGAGCAATCTTGTTTTACCAATGCCCGCCTCACCTCTTATTATAAGTTTTTGCTTTTTTATAAGAGCATTCCTCAGCTTGTTTTTCTCTTTTTCTCTATCTACAAATAATTTTGTGATTTTCTTTGCTTTTTCCCCGAGAAATTCCACAATGGGAATTTGCGAAGTTTTACCTTTTAACTTGATTTTACCTCTGTATTCAAAGTCATATTTTTCTTGTACACTTTCTGAAATTTCTTGTGTAAGCAGAATATTTCTTTGTGCCTGTGCAGCTAATCTCGCTGCTATATTAATTCCATCACCTATAAAGGTGAGTTCTTGAAAATGCCTTCCCCCAACCACGCCTGTATAAACAAAATCATAGCTTATTCCAATTCCATAATTGATATGTTTTTTCTCAAGATATTCTTGTATTTTAAACCCTGATAGTATTGCAAGTTCTTTTTCTTTTCCTGTAGCTTTAGGGTATCCGTAAAACAATACAAACATGGCACCATTCTTATAGGGAACGGCCTTGCTGAAAAAGGCATATGGTATATGCTTAAGGATAAAAGAAGAAATATCCACTATGGTTTCGTAGTTGTGAGAAGATATACGAAGGAATGCAACAATTTCCGGTCTATAGTTTACAATAATATCGGGAACTTTGATTCTTTTCAACTCTTCGGGCTTTTCAAATTTTTCCCCGTATTGGGGGAAATTGCTATCAGTGTTTATAACGATGCTATTTTTCTCGGTTACGTCCTCAAGTCTCATCAGAGTGAAAACATTATCTCCAACTGGAAAAACGTCTATGCTCTCCGATGTCGCAATTATTGAGAGTTTAAATATTCCTGAAACTGCAATTATTCTTGAAGAAAGTCCAAATTCTTTTAATGTTTCGCTTGCTATCAGATTTTCCGAAAGCTCATTTATATGGTTTTTCCCCAGTGGTGGCAAGGCAGCAAAATATGCATCTCCTGCGAGTTTAAAAATAAATCCGCCATTTTTTTCAATCAATTTTTCCTGTTCTTCAAAAAACCTGTTGAGGACCAAAGTTAGTTTCTCAGTGCCACTTTTCCCTTGTTTTCTGAGGCTTTCGCTGAATGCAGTATAATCGGCGACGTCTTGCAACAGCAGCCAGCCGGAGTTCTTGTAAGCTTTCAATTTATTATATTAAAGTCATTTTTAGTGTATATTGTTTTGCTTTGAAGATTTTTCCCGTTCTGCGCATCAATGTTATATGCAG
>JALTEL010000611.1 GCA_027073945.1 Caldifarciminota bacterium
GGTTTATTTGTTTTTGCACACTTTATAAAAAGAAAATTATCGAATAAAATCCTTTATAACGGCCATGAGGCCGATCCGGATTCTTTCAGATAGCCTCTAAGAATCATAGATTCTGCTCATGCATCACCACGACTTACCTTGCATTCATGGATTCCAAAAATTCTAAAAAATCGCTGCATTCCCGAAATTTCAGCCGCTCATCAGACCAATTCCATCAGGCCAAGGCTTTCAGATTCTGCATATGCATCACCATATTTTTTACAAAAATTTGGATAATACCGCAGCCATTTCTTGCAATTGCACTAAAGGGAAAGTATGAAGCACATCAAACTAAAAACGATAAATCTGAAAAACCATCCAACATTAAATGAAAGATGGTTGCAGGATATTATTGCCAATGATCCTTCCATTCTTGGTATTGGGGATGTCATTCTAAAAGACAAGGAGCGCATTCATATCGGCGCAGGTCGCCTTGATTTACTCTTGCAGGATGCTGATGGGCACGGAAGGTATGAGGTCGAAATACAGTTAGGTGCCACTGATGAATCTCACATCATTAGAACTATTGAGTATTGGGACATTGAAAGAAGAAAATACCCGCAATACGATCACACCGCAGTAATTATTGCAGAAGATATCACAAGCAGATTTCTTAATGTGGTTGGTCTATTTAATGGCTTTATTCCAATAATGGCTATTCAAGCAGCTGCTATCGAAACACCAGAAGGGGTCGGCCTTCATTTCACAAAAGTCCTTGATACTGTAAAGCTTGGATACATTGATGAAGATGAGGAAACTACCGAACCAACTGACAGAGCATATTGGGAAAAGAGGGGAACGAAAAAAACTTTAGCATTGGCTGATAAAATACTAGAAATATCCAAATCGTTTTTACCAGCGGTTCAGTTCAGTTACAACAAGTATTATATCGGATTTTGGGTTGATGGTAGGGCCTGTAACTTTGCTGTATGTCGTCCACAAAAAAGTGCCTTACGCCTTGAGATACGCCTACCCCAAACAGAAGAAACAGAAGAAATAATTACCAGTACTGAGCTTGATGTACTCGATTATGATAAACGCTGGGGGAGTTACAGACTCAAGCTTTCCGAAAAAGACATTTTGGAAAAAGAGGAAACCTTGGGGTCATTGCTGAAGCAGGCTTATGAATTACGCAAATAGTGCTAATCGGGTAGCTGGGGGTTTTAATCCCCCAGCCCCCACAACACCCCGCATGCGGGTCCGCACAGGGCGTTTCATCAAGATTACCGAGCCGTAGCCGGGTAATGAATTTTCACCCATTGTTCTTTGACAGATATTAACCCTTGTTCAGACAGCCATTTATTGGTCATTCCGGATTGTGCAGCCATAGTTCTAGAAAGATGCCATGGCCCCTTGCGGCTGAGTGATGTCATGATGGCCTGCCTTTTGGAAGTTCCCAATTTGAGAAAATTGCGAACTTTGGTACGGGTATAGCGCCACTGTTTCCAGTAACACATCCGTAACCGGCGGCGAAGCCATTCGTCTATTACAGGGATGGGTCGGTAGTATTCCGATATCCCATAATAGTTCATCCAG
>JALTEL010000612.1 GCA_027073945.1 Caldifarciminota bacterium
CAAAGGAGTATGGTGGCCTTGAGCTTCCTTTTTTAACATACACAAAAGTGGGTAAGCTGCTCGCGTATACAAGTAGCACTATTTCTGCAGTGCTTGGAGCACACTCTCTTTCCACCTTCTCCATACTATTAGGTGGGACAAAAGAACAAAAGAACAAATATATCCCGGATATGATCAAAGGAAAACTTGTCGGGTCATTTGCATTAACTGAACAGAATGCAGGCTCAAATCCCGCGGATATTCAAACAGAAGCAAAAAAGGACGGTGATTTTTATATACTAAACGGTACTAAGGTATTTACAACAAATGCGGGTTTATCAGATGTTTATGTGATAATGGCAAAGACAGACAAGGATAGAGGAGCACGAGGCATTTCAGCATTTATCGTCGAAAAGGGTGATAAAGGGTTTTCAGTGGGTAGACAAGAAAAGAAAATGGCACTTCCCGGGCTTCCCAATGCTTCTCTCTTTTTAAACAATGTTAAACTGCCAAAGCAACGTCTCCTTGGCAGAGAAAATCTCGGTTTTATTATCGCAATGAAAACCCTTGACATAGGCAGAATAAGTGCTTCCGTAGGTGCAATAGGACTTTCAAGGCGTGCATTAACGGAATCAGTACGATATGCAAAAAAAAGAGAGCAATTCGGAAAGCCAATTTCCACGTTTGAAATGATCCAAAGTCTTATTGCCGATATGGAAGCTTCCGTATCCGCATCAGAACTTCTAACGTTAAAGGCAGCGGAGCTGAAAGATAAAAACAACAAAAATCTACCGAAATATGCGGCAATGGCTAAATATTTCTCGGCAAAAACTGCAGCTGAAGTAACAAGGAGTGCTTTACAGATATTCGGAGGTTACGGCTTCATAGAGGATTATCCAGTAGAACGACTTTACAGGGAGGCAAAAATGTATGAGATTATAGAAGGGACAAACGAGATTCAGAAACTTATAATAGCAAATTCAGTGATAAAGGAGACAGAGTGATATGTATATAGTGGTATCAGGAAACATCGGCGCAGGGAAAACTTCCCTCTCACAGATCATCTCAAAGGAAATGGGGTTTAGTGTATATTTCGAGGATTTCAGCAGTAATCTCTTCCTTAAAGATTACTACAGAGATATGAAACGTTGGGCATTTGCCACTCAAATAAATTTTCTTGCGCTGAGGTATGAACAAATTTTGCATCACGTTTTATTATCCGAAGTTCCATCTGTTTTGGACCGTTCAATATATGAAGACAGGGAAGTTTTTGCAAAAGCACTTCACGAAGACAAGCTTATGACCGATGCAGAGTGGGCAGTATATGACAAACTTTACAATTTGATGGTTACACATCTTCCTACGCCTAACCTTATGATTTATCTTGAAAAGACAGTGGACGAACTCCTCAGAAATATTTCAAAACGCGGGCGTGACTTTGAGAAAATCCCTCGTGAATATCTGGACAGCCTTGATACCCGTTACAAAAAATTCTATACAAACTGGCGTTTCCCAAAAATAAAAATTACAACGGATATTTATGAAAATAAAAAGGCAATTATTCAAAAGATAAAGGATGCGCTTTATAATTC
>JALTEL010000613.1 GCA_027073945.1 Caldifarciminota bacterium
TTTCTAAACATTAAAATTCGCTTACCATAAAGTAGAAAAAATATCGATACTATACCAACTGTGATCACAAAACCTATGGAGTGCATGGCTGCGGTTTTGCTGAAGATTAAGACTCCGAAGCCAAAAAATGTGCTTAAAAGAGCGTATCTTATGGCGAGTTTTGTTTGAATTACGGTTTTGGTTTTGTGCATATATATGCCGTAGTCTATGCTTATGGCTAGTAAAATCACGAGAGCAAAGATGTGCATTATATTGATTTTACCGATTAGTGAGATACTAAAAAGGACGGTGCTTAGCGGAAAAAGCAGATATACCAAAGGATAGAGTATCTCTTTTCCAAAGGAGTACAGAAGAACTAGCATGATAAAAGCTACCGATATATACATATAGTTTTGAAGCTTCTCTTTCATCTCTTTTGTGTCATTTGCTAGAGTTTTTGCCAAATCAACCACCTCAAAAAGATTGCTTGGTTTTAGAGACTCTTTTTTGATAAGCGCTAGAGTGTAGTAGAGATTATCCTCTTTTATGATTTTAAATCTAGTCTCTTTTGGGATTGACATATCACACTTCATATCCTTTATGTGCGGATATGAATCTTTAAATGTATCTTTAAACCCTATCTTCTTTGCCTCTTTGTTTATCATTTGCTTTACTTTATTAAAATTGTACTTTTGAAGCTTTTTTATCCTGTTTTTACAACTCTTTTGGCTTAGTACAAATTTACCGATTCCTAACATATCGGGGTAAGTTTTCTCTATCTTTTCATACTTTTGCAAAAGTAATTCTTGGTTTTTTGCCTCTATTATCACGGCTTTATATTTGTCATTTTGCAAGCTTTTTGTAAATATCTTGGATAGTTTCAGAAGTCTTGTATTGTGATAATCAAGATTTTTGAGATTATTGTCAAAACTTAGATTTTTATAGACAAATACCAGCATAACAGCTGAGACGGCAGCGATAAGCAAAGGATTGAAACTCTTTATCTCACTTGGTTTATCTGTCATCGGCGGGGCTTTTATATCAAGATATGGAAAAACGAAACTAAAAAGAGCATATGCGACACTAAGTGAAATGACACTAAAAAAAGCGAGTTGGGCAAAAAGCTCGATACTTATAAAACTAAATATCACAAACACTCCAACAGTTGTGAGAAATCCGAAAAATACCCTTCTTTGAAATATCCATTTTTTCTTGAAAAAAAGCCCGTGAAAGTAGTAATGAAACATATAATCTATAGATATGCTCGTGATACTCACACCAAAAACAAGAGCTAAGATATTTATACTCTCGAACATAAGCGATGAGAGCAAAACAGCACTTATGATAGAACTGGCTATGGCTATAATGGCATTGAAAAACAGCTTGTAATTTTTCAGCACCACAAAGTATAGTATCAAAAGCAATATGCTAGCTATCAACATAATCTTTTGTGCATCTCCCCTTATGTATGCAGAGTTTTCCACAAGAAAATAAAAAGGAGCAAATGAAATGGTGTCGGGATAGTTTTTTAGCAAGGAGTTTATCTCATCGTAAACCACTCTTGCCTGTGTGGCATCTGCTGTGTTTACTGA
>JALTEL010000614.1 GCA_027073945.1 Caldifarciminota bacterium
ATAGAGGCATATTTAACCAAGGAGATGAGAGCTAACTTATGATTGAACTTAATGGAGAGCTTGATTTTCATAATAAAAAGGTAAAAGAAGCAATGAGATTTGCCTTAAAGAATACCCTTCTTGAATGCGGAGTAAGGGCAAGTAACCAGGCAAAAATACTTGCTCCTGTATTGACAGGGAGATTGAGGGCAAGTATAGGTCCTACTGCTGCTCTGCCTGTTGGGGAAGAACCTTATATTAAATTAGATGGAATGGTTACAGTTACAAAAAAAGTTAATGGAAAGGAAAAAACTTTCAAAGTAAGGGCAGTGCACCCTATAACTTGGGCTCCTGGAGATTTTGAAAAAACAGGGGCATATCAGCAAGAAGAAGATTTAAGAGCTTCAATTATAGTAGGAACAAATGTTAAATACGCTTCATTTGTGGAATTTGGAACATATAAAATTAAAGCTCATCCTTATTTGACTCCTGCTATGAATATGGAAGCTGAGAAAATGAAGAGTTATGCTCCTGCAAGTTTTAGAAGATATTTCAGGATAAAGGCAAAACAATTAGGGGTGCCAGATGAAAAGTAGTAAGGTCCTTATTTACCAGGCTATCTCAAATGACCCCGAGCTTAATGATATGGTTAATGGCAATATATACTATTTCAGACCTGAGACACAGATTCAAATTCCATCTATTTTATTCTGGGAAGTTTCAGGCATAAAAGATAGAGAAATGAATTTCATGAAGGAAATTTTTCAAATAGATATATTTGCACAAGAAAATCTGGATGATATAGCAGAAAGAGTTGATACACTTCTTGACGGTAAAAGGTTTAAGAATGAGACAGGAGATACTATTATTGCTGTTGTTCAGCAGGAGGTAAAAGGCGAAGATTTTGAAAGTGATGTTCTTCATAAATACATCCGTTATAGGGTGGTTACTAATTTGAATGTTTAAGGAGGTTGATGCTTAATGTCTGTACAAAATACACAATATATAACCGTAGGAAGTGCAGATTTATATATTGATGGTAGAAATGTTGGCTCAGTAAAAGAGCCATCTTTTGGTGTTGCAAGGGATTATTTAGAGCATGTATCAGGAATTCCTCAAAGAGTGGACAAAAAGGTACTTATTACTGATGCTACAAATGTGAAGGCAACCCTTGAGGAGATTTCTCCACAAAATCTGGCCCTTGCACTTGGGCTTGATTCAAGTGATATAACAAATACGGTAAGTGGCAAGGAATCCAGTAACTGGGAAAAGGCTTTAATTCTTTACAAAAACAACTGGGCTTTTATAGGGCGTTCTCCTATTGCAAGAGCCACTGGAACTGCTGATTCCGGCACTACTACTACTCTTGTGGATGATGTCCTTTCCGATACAGATGATTATTACAATGGCTGGATCTTGAGGATTGTGGATGGCACAAATGCAGGAGAGGAAAGAACAGTTACAGATTATGATGGGGCAACTCATACTGTTACTGTTGATAGTGCCTTTTCTTCTGCAATAGATAATACCTCAAAGTATGTTTTGACTTCCCTCAGGGCTCAAGTAGGAAGTGTTATAACAGAGGCAGCAGA
>JALTEL010000615.1 GCA_027073945.1 Caldifarciminota bacterium
TAAGTTACCAATTTGATGATAAAAAATTTGTATCTTCGGTTAATTCAGAAAAATATATCTGTAACCCGTTAATTACATTGGATTTTTTAGCAAGTTACTCCATTTTCGCGCAACATTTAAGTATTAATAAACTATTAGTAGTAGTTATATATTCTTATTGAGTACTGCAACAAAAAAATAAAATTTAGCAGACATGGCTATTTTTACTTAATTTTCAAGAGGTTAATCCAAGTCCAAGTAAGTTCTCAATAAGTCCTGGCAACTTCGATGTAACCGATCACAGGGTGCTTCTTTTTCCAACATGCTCTCGCCCTTTGTTTTCTAAGGTTTTTGCAGCATAGGACCCTCCCTGTTCTCCTCCGCTGCGCTCCGGAGCCAGGGTTTCCAATGCTGCAAAAACCAAGAAAACTACAGGGCTAACGCAAATCGTTTCCAAAAGAAGCACCCTGTGGTCGGTTACCAAAATAAAGCCTCCACTTATTGAGAAGTTACCAATTTTGTTTCCAATCCATCGATTCCATTGCGAAAATCTACATTATTGCTGTCTATGGTCACTGTTGATATTGTATGGGATAATTCTTTGATGCGAAGGGAAATAGCCCGACTTAATGATTTAAGATAACTAATGGAAATAGAGAACTCCACATCACGGCTTCGCTCTCTAATTCGGCGTAACAATATCTCTTCCGGACATAGAAGATGGACAATTTTAAAAGGTAAACCTATTTCTTGTTGAAGTTCTTGGATAATTTGCATAAAAATTTTATGTCTGTCCTCCGTAAGGTTTATATCCGCATAAGCCATGTCCAGGAATAGCGAATAATCACAGGCGAGGACCTGACTATTTTTTTTCTTTTTTATGGCGTGGTAATGTTGGAGAAGAAAAGTGATTTCGGTTTCAAAAGAGTATGTTAGTGGATCTTTGTAAAAGTCTTTATAAAAAGGATTTTTGAAAAAATCTTCAAAAACTGGCGTGTAGCCTTTGCGTACTAAACCTGTGCACAATGTAGTTTTGCCAGATGCAATATTACCACAGATTTCAAGACGGTTTTCTTGCAACATTATTTTTGCTTATTAAGAGTTTCATATTGTTTTAATTTTGCTTCCAATTTCTTTATTCTTCTATCTTGTTTCTCTATTAAATTAACAAACTTATTATCCAATTTCTTTATTTTATTTTTGTATTTCTTTAATGGAGCAACTATCATATCATAAGAATGATCTATATAATTTCGTTGAAGGTTCCATGAACTAAATAGAATCGTTACGATAGATATAATTAAAGCAGCACCAGCAATCAAACTACCGACTAGTATTCTCCGAACCGACTTTTCTGCATTTTTAGCGGATTCTTTTGCGTTTTTAGCAGATGCTTCAGCCTGTTTTATGGCATCTGGTATGGAACTGGCAACAACATCACTTGGATGATTTTTTAATGCCTTTTTAAGATAATAGTCTAATTCCTTATATTTTTTATTGTCTGGGAATGGAACAAATTTTTCACTACAATTAATAGGACTGGTTTTAGTGAATTCTATCCAAATAAGTTCCTCGTTATAATGAAATACATATTCATTGCTGGTTAAATTATGAAGCGGTATATTTATCTTGCCCTCGAAACCTGGATCAACTAATGGACCAGTGCCAAGTAGCAATCCTCTATATACATGCGTAATTTTCAAATTGAAACGTATGGCAATATAATCTGGCAATCTAAATGTCGGCTCTATACCAACAAAAGCAATAGAATTGGGTCTTAACGGAAATTTATCACCGTCATGTTTTAGATAAACACTTTTAAATTCCTTTGTTTCTTCATCCCAATATTTACTTTCTCCTTTAATTCTAGCAGCATAAGATGCTGACTTAAGATCTCCTTCATAAAAAGGATATACCATCCCGGTCTTAATCACATATTTCCGAATATCTGCCGAATTTAGGAGCGCAGGTGCAATATCGGGAAAGGGATCTGACTGTTTGTATAGGTCAAATCTTTTGTATGCTTCATCATCGGTCGATGCAAATGTTTCTTGTGACTTAGCCATTAACTACTCCTGATGACGATGTATTTATATCAGAAAAATTCGAAAAAATCTTAGACGATTCTGGCCCGAAGCCAAGTAGATCAATCGTAAAGCCTATTTGTTTTTCTACTATTTTCACAAAACCTTTCCAGTAAAAATCTTTCGTTGCTATTTGCTCTGATAAGTAATCCAAATGGTTCAACACGATCCTCGTGGGTCTGTTGACAACAATAGCTTGCCTCACAATTTCAGGGTCAAATCGGGCCACCCGCCTCAACCTTTTAGTTACACTCGTCATCTCTTCAATTTTCTCTGAATGCCCACCCTCTCTTGTGATGGTCGCCCAATCAATTTCATTTGGCAAGGGGCCAGATGTACCTGCAACTCTTATGGGAAATGCCCTTATCACCAGCACAATATCATCAACATCCAAGGGACTTAATCCAGTTTCAGACAGGAAGGCCGCTGCTGTTGTATCACGGCTTGTTACAAAGGGGAAAAATCTGGAATGCAGCGGGGAAAGTCCAAACCCCTGAGTTCCTTCTATTATGATACGTTCATTTTGGTCTAATGCTGTACGCAACAATTCCGGGACAGATGTACGAAACCTGATTAACTCCGCAACATCTTTTGCAAACAGGACATTCTCCCTGTTGATCCGGGCTGCCACTGCCGCTCCCGTACCACTGCCGGTAGAACTGATTTTATCAACGAGCCCACCCCTTTTTTCACGATCTTTGTACTCAGGAGTAATGATAACGGCATCAGGATCAATAAACAGCCTGTTTTCATCAATACCGGTTTCATGTATCTCTTTAAAAAGAATCTCAAGGTCGATATAGCTGCCTGCACAGATGACGAGTTTAACCTCGGGAAGAATAGAGGCTGTTGGAAGCTGCTGAAATATGCGCGCATTTCCCTGCTCATCAATCACTGTATGACCGGAGTTGGGACCACCGCATCTTACGGCAAATCCAGCCTTCATCTCCCTGGCAAGATAGTGTGCAACCTTTCCTTTCCCCTCTGAACCAAACTGACCTCCCACAACAATGCTTACAGGCATATCATACCTCTCTAAGAATGTTATTCATCTGGTTCAAGATATCTCGTCCATCTTTTGTATTAATCAGGCAGTGATGAGCCAAATTGCCCACTACATCAGGGTGCATCCCGCCTGCATATTCTTTGGAGATTTCAGCAATTGCTTCTGATAAGGGTTCTCTGCCTTTTCCTCCATGATTTGCATGCGATGAGGCGATATTAATATGATGAAACGCTGGTCCATACGTTTCAACCATTAACGCATGGTCTTCGGGACGGGATAAACCCGTAATAACCGCAAACTGGGAATGATTAATCATCTTAATGATTTTTTTCCCTGAATATCGGTTGCCCATATCGACAACATTAAAATGACCCCCCTTGGAATTTGCAGTCCCGGTTTCCTCTCCTTCTACCCTCATTTTTTCAATAATATCATCATAAGACACATAATAATAGCCTTGGTTGACCAAATAGTTGACAACATCTGATTCCCAGACGTACGTACCGCTGACCCCGATAATTTTTCTTGAAAGCCAAGACTTGTAATCTGCGTTGAGGTCAGGGATGATGAGATACTCCTCATCTTCATTGCCCAGTGCCTCATACATACCTACCCAGAAAAAATGAGCTACTATGGCTGAAGTGATGGCATCCAGCTCATCGTGGCTTACATCGCCATGAGCAAACTCCCCTGTAATTCCAAATTCTTTCAGACCCTCAACAAGATAATCCAGGCCCGCCTGCTTGCGGGGTATGGCCATTATATCCTGGGCAGCACCTGGATAGCTTTCTATAACCGGGATACCTAATTCCCTGAATTTGGCCGCAAGGAGCATGCCCCTTCTGGTCAGTTTCTGCATACTGTTAATAAGACAGGGGTAACTTGAAATGCCTCTCCTTTTCAGAATCCTCTCACACTCTCTGGTAATACCGAACTCATTCCTGAAGGGATCATCATCAAAAAAATCTGTTCGTCCCCTTGGAATGCTTAATGGAGAGTCAATCGAAACAATATCAGCGCCTGCCTCAATGGCCAATTTTATTATTTCTTCATCAGTTTTAACGCGACAAGTTACCGCCTGGTTTCCCTTTAATATACAAAAGCCCGTTTCTCTCTCCTCTGATGAAACAAGGTCTATGCCTGCTGCACAATAATTATCAAGAGAAAAAATTTTATTGAGATCATAATAAGTAATTAGGGGTTTAATATTACCAGTGAAAGGTGGTATGTATATTCTATAGGCATTGGCTGAATCTTTTTGTTCTACCCATTCTATGGTGCTCGACCGCTCTGAAAAATCAGGTTTCTTCCGCACTGATACAGGAAGTTTTTTCTTTTTAAAATATCGGGTTATACACGTATCAAGGATACATTTCATTCCCTCGATATCAGCATGATTGTATTCTATCAGCCTTTGCATGGCCTTTAAATCGCCACGGCGGTACTTGTGCCAGAGAATCGGAGCTGCTTCACCCAGCATACCTTCAATATCGGACTCTCTTATAAAACCTATTTCTCTCTCTATTTTTTTCTGCCCTCCGGTCAAATCGACACGTTTGGCAAAGTAACGAAGGTCAATATGCACAGGCGGAATAACGATATTCTGAAAATGTTTCTTTATGAACTTCAGATCAAATAATGTCCCATTAAAGGTTACGATTACTTTTGCCCCAGCAAGAACCGAACGTAGTTCTGTATCATCCTGCCCGTTGATATAGACACCGTACCGGGTATCAAGCGACCACCCAACTATTGTGATCTGGTCATAATACAGGCTGAGTCCGGTTGTTTCGATGTCAAGAAAAAGCACTTCTGTGGGGAACTCCAGAGCAATTCTATAATATTCTGCATTGGAGAGATTCTTGGCGAAAAACTCCATATCCCCCTTGTTATAAGCTGTGAATGATTCAGAAAGGATTGATTCAGATTCTTGCTGAGTATTATCAAAAAGGGAACGCTGTCTCGGCAAGGCGGTTATATACTGGCCCCAGGTCAATATGCCACGGCGCCACATGGCCTCTTCTGTCTTGGTGCCTATGCCTTTCAGGTGTTGGAATGTGCAAGTCAGCATGTTGCATCCATATCCAGCGAGTCAAATTACCAGCCTTGCGCCAGTATCTTTTTCTTTTCCTCTTCATTCAGGACCAGGGCGCAGCTCTCCCAGTCTATATCTTCCACCCTGTTGTATTTCTCATCAAAGGGATGGGCTGGTTGCACAGAGTCAATAAGTTTCCTTGCCTCTTCAACCTTGCCATTGGCAACATCTATCCACACATCTTCAAGGATATCCGGTACCTGTCCAAAAAGGCCATGAATGTCCTCCAGCCTGCTTGACAAAAATTCATGCACCCTGTCCTCTACAGAACCAAGTAGCACATGTTATTATATCCTAAATTGAGCGATTTTTATAGCCATGTCAATTGAGCGAAAAATTCTGGCATCAGATTATCATGATTTAGAAAAAAGTGTAATTTTAGACTAGAAAATTAACCAAAATTCTCTAAGAGGAAATTAA
>JALTEL010000616.1 GCA_027073945.1 Caldifarciminota bacterium
AAGAATATAGGTATACAAAGGAGGTTGTTTGAATGAAAACATTTACGCAAATAGCAATTCCGCATGAGGATATAGTTGAAGGCCACCTTACCATGGATGTCTTTGCTGCAGATCTGTGGCAGGTGGCGCAGGGGAAAGCACCTGCTGATTATCAGGATTCGGATCTTTTCTTTAAAAAGACCTTTATAACAGACGGGCTGAAAAACATTCTTGAAATAGCAAAGGCAAGGCTTGAAGGAAAGATTGGAGATTCCATTATACAGCTCCAGACTCCATTTGGTGGTGGCAAAACTCACACGCTCATTGCCCTTTATCACAAGGCAAAGGAATGGAATGCGAAGGTTGCAGTGATTGATGGAACAGCATTAAATCCCAAGGACAACAAGCTCTGGGAAGAGATAGAAAGACAACTTACAGGAAGTATAAGTTTGACAAGGGGAGATACAGCTCCGGGAAAAGAAAAACTTATAGAGCTTCTATCCGCCAACTCGCCTGTTCTTATACTCATGGATGAGCTTCTTGAGTACATCACAAAGGCAGCAGGTGTGAAGGTCGGTGATTCAAACCTTGCTGCCCAGACCTTTGCCTTCATTCAGGAGCTTACAGGAGCGGTGGCAACGGTTGGAAATGCCCTGCTGGTTCTTACCCTGCCCTCAAGCATATTAGAACATTACGATGAAAACGCCGAAAGAATGTTCCAGCAACTTCAAAAGATTACGGGAAGAATGGAAAAAATCTACACCCCCGTAAAGGATAATGAGATAGAGTATGTGGTGAGGGCAAGGCTTTTCAGCAAGATAGATGAAAAAGAAACAAAAAAAGTAGTTGATGCGTTCGTAGAGTATGCAAAGAATGAAGGGCTTTTATCCGGTGATGAAGTTTCTGAATACAGAAATAGATTTCTAAGAAGTTATCCTTTCAAGCCAGAAGTCGTAGACATTCTTTACAAAAGATGGGGTTCTTTCCCAACCTTTCAGAGAACCCGTGGTGTCTTGAGATTACTATCTATAGTGGTTCACAGCCTCCTTGACAAAAATATCCCGTATATCCGCCTTGGTGATTTCGATTTAAGCAATGAGGAATTGAGGAGAGAACTCATAAAGCACATCGGACAGGAATGGGACAGCATCATTGCTCAGGACATTACAGGAGAGGGTTCAGGGGCAAAAAAAGTTGATGTAAGTCTGGGGGCATCGTATAAAGCTTACAGGCTTGGAACTGTGGTTAGCACCACAATTTTTATGACGTCCTTTTCTGGAAAGGGTGAAAGGGGTTCAAGTGTAAAAGAAATAAAAATAAGCACCACCTATTCTGAGTTTTCAAGCAGTATGATAGACACAGTAATAAGTAATCTAAAGGAGAGATTATTTTATCTGTCCGATGAAGGACTTTTCTTTACCAATCAGCCAAATCTTAACAAAATTCTTGTCTCACGAGAAGCAAATATAACAGAGGGCGAGATCTATCAAGAGGAAAAAGAGAGTTTGCAAAAACACATAAAGTCTACATCTACTTTCAGGATTTACATTCATCCGAAGTTTTCAAAGGATGTTCCTGATTCATCGAATCTGAAACTTGTAATTCTGAATAAGGAAAAACCCGGTAATGAGTTTCTTGAAAGATATGGTGAGAGCCTAAGAGTTTACAGAAATACATTGATATTCCTGTGTATTGATGATACTCAAAGAGAAGCCTTTTACAATTATCTGAGAAAGCTAATTGCATTAAGAAGCATAGATGGGGATAAGTCTTTGAAGTTAACTGAAGGCCAGAAAAAGGAAGTAAAGAATAAATTAAAAAATTACGAACAGAGGGGATACGAAGAATTGAGGAAATATTACCGTAAGTTATTCATCCCGGCAAAAGATGGATTCAAAGATATTGATTTAGGATTGCCTACATTCGGTGAGTCTCAACTTGATAAAGAAATCTATGAGTATTTGAGATCTCAGGGCGAGATTCTTGAAAAGATATCTTCCAAGGTTATTAAAGATAGGTATCTACTTGGTAAAGATTATATAGAAATCTTAAAACTTTACGAAGCATTCCTTAAAACACCAGGGGAACTTCGTCTGGTATCAAAAGAGGCTTTTGCTGAAGGCATAAAGGAAGGTGTTAAGGAAGGTTTATTTGGTTTTGGCTATATTGAAGGAGAATCTCCAGAATGTAATCATATAAATGACGAAGTAAGCATTGGACTTGGAGAAGGTGAAATAATTATTAAGCCAGAACTTTGCAAAAAAGAAGAGATTGGAGAACCTACATCTGCTATTTCTGGAGAAGAAGGAAAACCTTCTCCTGTTGAAGTTAAAGAATCTGAAGAAAAATATGGTGAACAACCTTCGGAAAAAAGAACTTTAAAAGAATTAAAACTAAAACTGAAGGTGCCAATTGGGCAAATCTCAACGATTGCAAGAATTGCAAACTATTTAAAAACCAAATTTTCAAAGTGTGATGTTGAAATTAAGGTCAGTGCAACTGATGGCAAAATTGAAGTCTCCGAATATGAGGATAAGATATTAGAAGCTCTAAAACAGGCAGGTGTTGAGCTCAATGAAGAAAAAAATTGAACCAGCCGCATCGCCTAACAAGCGGGTATCTGGTTCGGGCTTTCAGCCCTCACCCCAATCGCCTTCGGCGACTTCAGATACCTGCAACACGTTGTCCGAAATTGAACATTTAAAAAATTGAAACAAGGTAACAAATATGATAAAGCCAAAAATAATATCCGAACGATTGCTATTTTCAACAATAAGGTTACAAACTTCTCAGGCGGTAGGGACTGGCTTTTATTTCTTATTTGAAATAGATAACACGAAAAGAGTACCTGTATTTATTACGAATAAGCACGTTGTAGATGGTCTCAATAAAGTGACATTCTCTCTTCATTTTGCTGAAAAAGAGCAACCTTTAAGAGAAGTAATAACCGTAACATATGAAAGCAACTGGATATCCCATGACAAATATGATTTAGCTTTTACTTTTGCAAATCCTCTGTTTGAACAGATAAAAAGAAAATATGGCAAAGATATTTTTTTAATACCATTAATCGAAAACTTAATTTGGAATAATGAAGAATTAGAAAATCTTTCAGCTGTCGAAAATGTTTTAATGTATGGTTATCCAATAGGATTGTATGATAAAAAGAATGTGCTTCCTTTAATCCGAAGTGGGGTGACAGCCTCTCATCCCGCCATAGATTTTAATGGGGAGAAAATAGGCGTTGTTGATATGGCCTGCTTTCCAGGATCTTCTGGAAGTCCTATATTTATTGTGAGAAGCTATGTTGATGAAAAAAGCGGCAGTGTAAATATTGGGACAAGCAGAATTATATTCTTGGGGATTTTATTCGGTGGTCCTATATATAATTCGGAAGGAAAGATAGTCATCAAAGAGATACCAACTAGACAGGAGGCGATAAGCCTAACACCTCAAATGATTAATTTGGGATATTATATTAAATCTGAAGTTATACTGGATTTCAAAGAGATGATAAGGAGGACCATAAAATGATTAGTTCAACTGCGCCTAACAAGCGAGTATCTTGCTTTGTTGCACTTCGTCCAAATCTTCCTTACGTTTGAACTTTGGATACCTGCCGCACTGTTAAAATCTTTCCTTTAAACAATTAATAGGAGAGTGAAGGGTTGATATGAGAAAAGAAAGAGACAACAAAATAGTAAGGAAAGGATACACTCAATTAATTGATTCTATTGGAACATTGTTAGAATCCGCACGAAAACAGACTATAAGAACAATTAGCAATATACTTGTAAAAACATACTGGGAAATTGGGAAGAGAATTGTAGAATATGAGCAAAAAGGTGGTGAAAAAGCAGAGTATGGAACAAAGCTTTTGACAGACCTATCTAAGGATTTGAGGTTAAAACATAGAAAGGGGTTTAGTAAAAGCAATGTATATCTAATGCAATTACTTTATATAAAATACCCGAAATTCCAGACACTGTCTGGCAAATTATCATGGAGCCATTATGTTGAACTTTTAGGTGTTAGTGATGATTTAGCCCGTTCCTTTTATGAGAAACAATGTATAAAAGGAAATTGGTCAGTAAGGGATTTAAGAAGACAGATAAACTCTATGCTTTTTGAAAGGATTGCTTTAAGTAAAGATAAAAAAGGAGTTTTAAAACTTGCTAAAAAAGGGCAGATGAATATGTATCTTAATTATTTCAAGGCAGAAGTAAAATCGGAGAACGATAATCCGCCAGTCGGTATAATTCTTGGTGCAGAAAAAGATAATATTTTGGTGGAATATGCACTCGGCGGAATTTCTAACAAATTATATATCTCACGGTATAAATTATATCTACCAGACAAAAAAAGAATTAGAACAAAAACTAAGTTATTTGCTAAGTGGGAAGAATTAATGTTAAGGTTAAAATTTGACCCAAAATTAGATTTTCAGTTTGCTGCCAGCTTGGCTGCACAGGTATGCATAAAATGAAAAGCAAAGATTTTGTATTTCTTGACCCGGGTCGTTTGGTTGACAAAGACCTGGAGCTTGTTTTGGTGGAAAAGAGACCCGAAGACCCTGAAAGAGAGCGTGTCCCGGCATATGTTTTTGAAATGAGGTTGGCAGGTACTGATAAAAAAATAGGTGAAATTGAACTTCGAATTGGTAATATTGAAAAGATTGTGAAATACAGTGGTCACATCGGATACGGTGTTGACCCTGAATACAGAGGACACCGATATGCAGCGCGAAGCTGTCGGCTGCTTTTTCCGCTTGCTAAAAGACATGGCATAAACACATTGTGGATCACCTGTGCCCCGGACAATATAGCTTCCAGAAAAACCTGTGAAATAGCAGGTGGAAAGTTTGTTGAAATAGTTGATTTGCCCGAGAATAATGATATATACAGGGAAGACGATCGTCAGAGATGCCGTTATAGATTTGATCTGTAAATGCAGTTTTGTTTTGACTTTACACAGATTGTATGTTATAATATAACTATGAAACTTAAAATAAGTATGTTGGCAGCTTTTGTTTTGCTACTTGTGAATTGTGCCCTGCTTCAGGATGTAAAAGAACGTACTGCAGTGCGCAATCTCCAGGTCAAGCTCAAGAGCGCCCATGTTACGGATGTCACATGGAACGGTGCATCTGTTGATTTGAGTTTTAAGGCGCACAATCCGAATGCCTATGATGCCGTTGTGAACAGCTTTGATTTTGATATGCTTTTAAGCGGTGTAAAGGCGGCAAAAGGAAGTATCCGCAATAATATAAGAATCGAAGGCACACAGACAAAAGATTTTATCGTGCCTGTTTTTGTGAGTTTCGGCGGCCTATCAAGCGGTATAAAACAGAGCGTGTTGAACAAACAGGCTACTGTCAGGGTGCTTGGATACATTACCATGAATACCACGCTTGGCGGATTGAGGTTCAAGGTGCTCGACGAAACTCCACTTCAATAATTTTCAATGAACTCTGCTTTGCTGTTTGTGGCATTCACCCTGCATGGGGAAATAATCAGAAATACCATTGAAACCTGCAATACGGGATAGTAAAGCCATATCACGGTTTTAAATGAATATAGCTATGATAAATCAGTATGCTCTTCCT
>JALTEL010000617.1 GCA_027073945.1 Caldifarciminota bacterium
TCCCTCCGGTAAAGACCTATACAGGAATGTAATTCTTACTCACAAGGGGGATAACATAACATATAAGGGAGAGAGGGTGATATTGCCATTTTTCTACGCTGGAAGAAAAACAGTATCTTATTATAGAGGGAGTTATGTAAATGTGAGTAGCAAAGAGGTAGATCTAACAAACATGCAGGGAGGAATAATAAATTTCCAACCCGTATATTATCTTTACACAACCCAGTGTATTAGGTATTCAAATGGAACCGTATGGAACGAGGGGGCTCCCTCTACCTATGAGTATGGTGAAAACACAAATCTGTTATTTTTCATAAATTCACCCATTGGCTGGGACCCCGTTATTGATTTTCTCTTGAATTTAACATATCCTGAGGAAATGCCCAACGGTACTGTGTTTTACGAACCCATAAACTTCGGTTTATCACTGCACAGCACGGATCTTGATTTAGGCCCTGTGGATTACTTTGCCGTCATTTTGACTTTCATTGTGATGGCACTACCCATACTGATATTAATAGGCATACCGTTAATTATTATAGGAATCTATAGAGTTGTTAAGAACAGGAGAGGAGCCTATGGAAAAGTTAATAGAGGTGAGTAACGTTACAAAGAGATTTGGAAAAACAGTAGCGCTCGATGGAATAAGTATGAATATTGGAGAGGGGATTACAGGATTGGTAGGACCCAATGGTGCTGGGAAAACCACTCTGATAAATATTGTTGCAGGGCTGCTTACGCCTGATTCTGGATATATAAAAATAGTAACCGGAAAAGAAGATTTCAGATGGGATTTGGGAGTTATAAGGGATAAAATAGCATTACCCCCGGAGGTGGATGTTGAGTTTTTCCTTGAAAAAGTTGGGGAGATATACAATATAAGTAAAAAGAAGGTAAATGATGTTATAAAAAACCTTGGACTTGATACTGTTAAACATAAGAAAATAGGAGCTTTATCCTTGGGATATAAAAAGAGGGTTGGTATTGCACAAGCAGTGTTACATGAGCCAGTCATAGTTCTTGCAGATGAGCCATTCACTCAGTTGGATCCCATAATAAAAATGGATATAAGAGATACCATTGGTCGTTTATCACATGATGAAAGTATAAACTTTTTCATATCCTCCCATGAAATAGGGGATCTTGAAATGCTTGTAGATAAGGTATTTCTCATAGACGATGGGAAGATAGTACGGGAAATAAAAAAAGGTGAGAGAACAAGCATACTGGTCAGATGTGATAATGCAAACCATTTAGCTGAATATCTCATAAAATATGAAATTAGAGGAAAAATAGAAGGGGGGCAATTGCGAATTGAAATTAAAGATTTAAAAAGGGCTCTCAAAATTTTAGGAAACTATGAAGGAAAAATTTACAGTGTAAACATGGCATCTATAGAAGGTGTGATGAAAGATGAACTGGAGAACAGTTAAAATAATCTATCAGATTGAAAAGAAGAGGTGCAATCCTACTCTCCTATCTTTGATTTTTTCCATTATAATAGCCATTTTCCTGTGTCTTTTCCTTTTTAGACCTATGCTAGTTGGAATGTATACATCAATAT
>JALTEL010000618.1 GCA_027073945.1 Caldifarciminota bacterium
CAGAATGACTGTGGTGTTATCACCCTCTATCGTAAAGCAGGAGTGGCCGTTCCAGCGAATCTTCATATTCTCACACCCCCTAATCCCATGACTCATATTTAAAATTTCAGGGTGCTCTGTTGCAGTGGAGAGTAGGGTTATTTTTTGCTCTGTTCCGGTACGGGTGTGACAAAGAGAAAACGGCGGGAATCCGATGGATTACGAGCGAGCGCAGCGAGCGAGTAAGAGGCGCTACACAAATCGAAAAGGTGCGAGTAAAAGGCGCCACCATTCCTTCCTCGTCCTAATTCACGGAACTGAGCCGGAACAGGCATACATCATTCCCCATGGAAATACACTTCTCCTCGGTGGCATAGTACTTCTTTCCGAGAGTCCTCGAGATTATTCCGGCCAGATAGCCCCGTGTAAAATCGCATGAAGGTGCTGTTTTCTTCCCGTTCGCCTTTGCTTCCAGAGATTCCTCGAACACCACGCTTATCTTTCCATCGTCTTCCAGAAGGCGCGCCCTTCCCAGCCCTATCTCGTGCCATATCTCCTCGAATATCTCGGAGAGGTTGTCCATACTAACCTCCAGATTGAGTTTTCTCATAATCTCATAACCGCTTCTGTAGCCGTAGCGAAACAGAACGCCGCCTGCCACATCCTCGTCCACGAGGCCAGTCATTTCCTTTCTGAGGGTTGCAAGCCCTTCTACGGGCATAATGTAGAATTCGGTAAGATATATCTCGTCAGACACCCGCGCCCCCCCTTCTGTTCTCATGCTGTTCCATGATGGAAGCGGCTAAGGTAAAAAAGAGGCGCTGCACACCGTCTCCCTGCTTTGCGCTGGTAAGAAAGAACGGGGCATTAATCTCTGCCGCCAGTTCCTCGATTTCGTCTATGGTAACTTCGATCCTATCCACAAGGTCCGCCTTATTTGCGGCGATTACGAGAGGTACGCCCGGAGCGATTCTGTAAAAGTGCTCTACCCAGTTCTTTATCTCCATGAATGTTTCCCTGCGCGTCAGGTCGAATACGAGAATGCCGCCCGATGAACCCTTATAATATGCAAGATGCAGGCTCCCCTTCTTTTCTCCCAGCATGTCCCATATGAAAAGGGAAAGGGAGGTCCCGGCCATGTTCAGTTCCTTCTTGGTAATCTTCGTACCTATGGTGTTGATGTACTCGTCGCTGAAGATATCGTACACATACCTGCGAATCAGAGAGGTCTTTCCCACCGAATGCTCGCCCAGCATGACCACTTTTTTTACAATGTCACTCATTCTCGTCCTCCTCGAAAAGCACGGAGCGCTCGTAGTCGGAAACCATCTTTGCCATGAGGCCCTTCCCCTTCTGCTCGCCGTACATCCTCTGAATCTCCTTCTGCTTCTCAAGCCACTCCCTGATGGAATCCCTTATGACCTCCGACGGATTGAAATTGTGTTCCCGACAGAATGCGAAGAACTCTGTGGCCGTCTCCGAAAAGTCTCTGGTAACGGAGATGTGAATCTGGTCTCCGGGTCGGTATTCCTTCGTCTTTTTCATCTGCCCACGCTCTATCGTGCGGTATTATGGCATGGTATTTAAACCTAATGTAAGAGTATGTATAAACTTGTATACATCGATTGATAGTCAGAACAAATAATAACTGAGTGGGTTGAACCTGTCGAAAATAACAAAATAGACAGAGAACCAAAACAGCAGGGCCTCCATTCAAAACTATGAGAAGGGGCAGAACCATATCATGCCAAATCTTTATTAAGCACGGAAAAATGGACCTCTGGTGATAATGTGATTACCCAGATACACAGTTTAGTTCCCCCGTACGGCAACCGAAAAAGCAAGAGTTGTGAGTATATCGAGAACTGGGAGGGAATTGAACACGTCTCGGCAAAAGATTTCATACCAAAAAGAGTGATGAATGCTTCAACAGACCTTAGAGGAGGGCGTGCAAAGAGTCCACGATTTTGTGAGGACAACAGCCGCAAAGAGAATCTCCCCACTGAAAACCATTTTGTAAAGATTATGTCATTCCAAGATACTCGCATACCGATTTTCGAAGGTGGTAGCTAATGGATATAGGCGTTTTTGGGAACCCAATGGATCCGTGTGTTTCAGCTATAAAAAAGAGCGCTGAAAGAATGGGGGCAGGCTCAAAAATACTTGACCTGAGAGAACTCAGAAAAAAAAGATTTGCCATAATGGCCAACAAGAAAGAGGAGGGCATAAAACTGAGAATTGGAGATAAAGACATTGAGTGGCTGGGAGACATAAAAGCATGGTATGTCCGCCAGATTCCCCTGAAAGTGACCTTCCAGAAACCCCCTGAGAATCTGGATGCTCATAACAGATTGGTTAAAGAGGAACCAGAATGGGCCAGCATAGAGGAATCCCTTATAAGAGCCATATCCGATCATGCGCTGGTGGTGAACCCTCTACGCACACAGATTCTTCAGTATCAGAAGACCTATCAACACCATATTTTGTCAAAGCACAGGCTCCCCATACCGGAGTGGCGCGTCGAAATGCCGACAGAAGAATATGTTGCAGAGGGAGAAGATACCAATAAATGGGTCCTGAAAGCCCACTCCATCGGAACGGTCGTCAGAGAACTGAATCATACCGATATCGAGGAAGCGAAAAAAGCTGATTTGTGGCCAAGGGCTCCTCCGATACTACAGAGAAAAATTGCTGGAGAGCCGATAAGAGTGGCAGCGGTGGAGGAAGAAGTTATAGGCGCCTATGCAATTAAGACAGAAAAACTTGATGTGCGTGAGGGATTCTTACAGGGGGCTGCAAGGGCCGAACAAATAGCACCGGATGAAGAGCTGATCGAACTGACGATAAGGACACTGGAAGCTCTTGGCCTGTTTTTCTCCGAGGTAGATATGATTAAAACCCATGATGGCCTTTTTGTCCTTGAGGGGAACCCATCGCCGGGATTTGCATTCTCCGAAACGATTGGAATACCCGTAAGCGAAAGACTTATAGCACACATGATTGAAAGAGCAAAAAGATGAGAGCCAGCACGGAAGTGGTGCATGAAAGTCGAAACACAAACTTTTTATAATGACTCTCCATCTCAGGCATCCATGATTGGCCTCATAGGACAAAAAAAAGACCCCCAGGTAATGCTTGTAAAAGAACGACTTGAAGAGATGAGCAGAAAGGCTCGCATTATAGATTTTCGGCCCTTTCCAAAAAATGCACCGATAACCGTGAAGGACAGCTCTGTCATATACGAAGAAAACGACCTTATGGATTTTTCCGTATTCTATCTTCGTCAACTGGGATATCTCTGGCCCATTCCCCAGAAAGAGATGAGTGAGGACGAGTGGAAACACTACTATGACCGCTACATGGAATACCTGACTGCAGAGAGAGAAACTCTTTCCCTTAAACACTCAGTTATACGCATTCTGGATATGGAACGGACGGTTGTGAATCCATACGACAGTTTTATATATCACAGACTCAAGTTCTATGAAGATTTTTTATTTCGCAAAAAAGGATTCAATGTTCCATATTCTTTTGCTACCAATGACCTGAATACGGTTGAAAAGGAGAAGTATGTCTACAAAGGGCTTGCAGGAGGCCTGGGCACCCACATGGTGGATGATGAATTCTTCAAACAACACAGCGACATATTTGAACAGAGACCAGGGCTTTTCCAGAGATACATAGATGGGAAAAACCTCCGCATCTATGTTGTGGGAAATGAGGTTGTAGGCGCGGGCTTTCTCCTTCAGGAAAAAAAGCATGTGGACTCCAGAATCGGACAGACAGGCGTGGAGGTATTCGAACCACCAGAGGATATTAAAGAAATCGCGGTTAAAGCCACTGAAACACTTGGGATGAAATTCTCGGGCGTTGATTTCATGGTTACGGAAGGGGGGGAATTCTATCTCCTTGAGGCAAATCCTTCTCCCATGTTTGCTGGCTACGAATATATGACCCATCATCCGGTGTCGCAGAAACTGGCAGAATTTCTTGTTTCATACGCCAAAAAATAGACACGGAGATAATAAAATGGAAGCAGAAATAGACTCAGGGAGCCAGGACGCCATAGTAATGAGAAATCTTGTGAAAAAGTACAGGGTGAAAAAAAGGGATAATCAGAGTAAAAAGAGGGAAATAACTGCGCTGGATCAACTCTCACTTTCAATACGGAGGGGTGAAATATATGGGCTCATAGGCCAAAACGGAGCCGGTAAAACAACCACCCTGAAGATACTTTCAGGCCTTATACTGCCCGACAAGGGGGAGTGCACAGTGCTTGGCCACGATGTTGTTAAAGAGGTGGGCACCGTCCGTAAAGAGATCGGTGTTTCGGTTGGAGAATTTACACGAGCACTCTACTGGAGACTTAGCGGATTGGAAAATCTCCTGTTCTTTGCCAAACTTCGCGGGATAAAAAAACCGAAGAGAAGGGCAATGGAGCTCGTAAGACTCATGGACCTTGAAAAGTGGAAAGACGAAAAGGTGATGAGGTACTCCACCGGTATGAAGCATAAGCTATCCATAGCAATCGCTCTTCTCCACAATCCTCCTGTTCTGTTCCTTGACGAGCCGCTCACCGGCATAGATCCAGTTAGTGCGCACCAGATAAAAAAGTTTATAAGAGAAGAACTGTCTGATAAGACAATTATATGGACAAGCCATAACCTATTCGAGATTGAAGAAATGTGCAATCGCATAGGGCTGCTGAAAAGAGGAAAACTGATTCTAGAAGGGAAAGCGGAAGACCTTAAAAAGGCCTACTGGAACTACGAAAAGTTGATCATAAAAACATCGACACCAGAATCTTTCCTTGAGCTGGATGGGAGTAGCCGGACTTCAACGGGTGTTTTAATAGAAACCAACAATCTAAATAAAACCATGAAACATCTGGGGGGGATCCTCGCACATGGTGCAGAGGTAGAGGAGATATCCACCATTCGACCCACGCTGGAAGACATATTCATGCATGAGATTGAAGAAGGAGAGACGGATAATAGAGGAAATAAGAATATCGAGAGGGGAAAACATGAAGAAAGCGCAAATAATGGGTGAGTTGAAAAAATCCATATACTTCGTCGAGAGAGACCTGAAACTCCTGCTGAGTTACCGCTTTGCATTTGTCATGATGTTTTCAAGCGTATTTTTCAATCTCATATATATGGTGCTCTTCGGTTCAATGTTTGGAACAAACACGCCAGCAGCTATAAAACCGTACGGAACAAACTACATCTCATACATTCTCGTAGGGTCTGTCGGTTGGAGTTTCATGTGGAGCATAGCCGGAGCAACATCCTCGGCTTTGAGAAACGAAATGCTGCTTGGTACCTTTGAGTCCATACTACTTACCGGTACAGAATTGCCAACGATGATGGTGGCATATATGATATTTGGCTCACTTTTTGGCCTGATCTCAATGGGAGTAATCGTATTGGTCGGAATAGCCATTCTCGGGGTATCCGCCCTATCCGGGGCAGGGTTAGCTACCTGGGCACTCTTCGGCATATCCATAGCGATGATGGGAGGGCTGGGCATGGTGTTCGGAGGATTGACTATCTGGGTAAAAAACATTGGACAGG
>JALTEL010000619.1 GCA_027073945.1 Caldifarciminota bacterium
GTGTTCCGATAAGACCTCAGCAGATATTGGACAAAATCAAGGAGGTATCATAATGTCTACAGATTACTCCAAATATCTAAGAATGGATAAATTGCCTCTTTACTGGTGTCCGGGCTGCGGTAACGGAACAGTATTGAAGTCTATGATAACAGCTATAGACGAGCTGGGTTGGAAACCTGAAGATATAATGATGGTGTCAGGAATCGGATGTTCTTCCCGTGCCACAGGTTACGTTGATTTTCATACAATTCACACACTTCACGGAAGGGCACTGCCTGTTGCTACGGCAATTAAAATGTGTCATCCGGGAATGCACGTTATTTCATTTTCAGGAGACGGTGATTCTACTGCTATCGGCGGAAATCACTTTATCCATGCATGCAGAAGAAATATAGATTTGACTGTTATTGTTGTTGATAACTGGATTTACGGAATGACAGGAGGACAGTATTCTCCTTTGACCCCAACAGGAACAAAAGCATCCACAATGCCAAGAGGAAATATTGACCCCAATTTTGATATAGCAGACCTTGCAAAAGGTGCCGGTGCTACATTTATTGCAAGAGAATCCGTTGCAGAGCCGTTGAAATTGAAAAACGCTATAAAGAAAGGTCTACAGCATGAAGGTATGAGTATTATAGACGCTTTGAGCAACTGCCATATACAGTGGGGAAGAAGAAACAAATACGGAGATCCTGTAAAGCTTGTTGAATTGATCAAAGAAAAGACAATTACTAAAACAAAAGCTGCAAAGATGACACCGGAAGAGCTTGCAGGTAAGTATGTAACAGGTATTCTTCATGAAGACACATCAAAGAAAGAGTACACCCAGGCTTATAAAGAATTATTAGAAAAAGCACAAAACGAATAAGGAGAACTGTTATGGCATTTCATTATGAATTGAGATTTGCGGGAATCGGCGGTCAGGGCAATATGTTGGCTGGTGCCATCATAGCCGAAGCTGCTATATTTTTTGAAGGAAAATACGCAACGCAGGTACCTACTTATACATCACAGGTGCGTGGAGGACCAACAAAGGCTGATATTATTATATCTGATGAGCCTATCTATTTTGCTGAATCTACACACATAAATTTCTTCCTTGCATTGGACCAGAGAACTTATAATCTGTATAAAGGCGATACTCTTGATGGAGCTATTGTTCTTGTTGACAACGGTCTTGTAAAAGTTCCCGAAGAGGATAAAAAAAGATGGGATGTTTATGAATTCCCAATCATAAGAACAGCAAAATATGAAATAGGCAATGTTATTACTGCCAATATTCTATCTGTCGGAATGACTGCTGAGCTGACTCATGTTATGGCTTTGGAAAATATATTCAAGGCAGTAGAAAAAAGAGTTCCGCCTGCTTTCTTGGAACTTAACGAAAAAGCTTATAATACAGGCATTGAGATTGCAAAAAAAATGAAGGCTGAAAAAGGTAAGAACTAAAAACTATACTTTTTACGCTCAATTTATTTGGCACGCAAAAATTTCATTTTTTGCGTGCCTTTTTTTGTGAAAAAATGAAGGAGCTTTTATGAATCCCGAATTTTG
>JALTEL010000620.1 GCA_027073945.1 Caldifarciminota bacterium
CTGACAGAATTGAAAAAAAATATAATATAAAAAAAATTTCAACAGGCGATATACTGAGAAAAGCAGTTCTTGAGAACACGGATTACGGCCAGAAGGCAAAGACTTATATGGATAAAGGTCTATTAGTGCCAGATGAACTGATATTGAAAATAGTGGAATCTGAAATTGCTCGTACAGATGAGTTTATTCTGGACGGTTTTCCCAGAAATGTTTATCAGGCCGAGTCCCTGGAACATATGCTTAAGAAAATCAACAAGTCGCTCACACATGTGGTTTACCTGTATGTGGATGACAATATTGTTAAGCAAAGACTTATGGCAAGGAGAGTATGCCCATCCTGTGGCGCAGTGTATAATTTGTTAACCAATCCGCCTAAGGATGATAATAAATGTGATGTATGTGGCGCCGAGCTTGTCAGAAGGGATGATGACTCTGAACAAACTATATCCAAAAGGTTAAAGGTATATCACGAACAAACTGAGCCCATTTTGCAATTTTATGTTAAAAAGGGCATTCTTATCAAAGTGGATGCAGACATGTCACCGTCTGATGTTTTTGTTCTTCTCTGTGAAAAAATAGGGTTAAAATGATTTACATAAAAAACCAGGAACAGATAGATGGAATAAAAAAGTCATGTGAATTGCTTGCACTTTTATTTAATGCAATAGAAGAATCTGGAATAATTGAAGAAGGTATTACAACAGGTGAAATAGATAAGTTTGTTGAAGATTTTATTGTTGAACACCATGGTACTCCTGCATTTAAAGGCTATAATGGGTTTCCTGCGGCTGCATGCATATCATTGAATGATGAAGTTGTCCATGGTATACCCGGCAAAAGAAAAGTACCAGCGAATTCTCTTGTTAAGGTTGATTCAGGCATCAATCTTGACGGTTATATATCGGATGCAGCAAGGACTTACATTGTTGGTGTTGTAAATTCGCGAACACGAGAGTTGGTGGAGGGCACAAGGGAAGCTTTTTATAATGGCATAAGTCCTGTAAAAGAGGGTATTCATCTTTCAGACATATCATACAATGTAGAAGAAACTGCCATGAAATACAACCTTGGTATAGTTAAAGAATTAGGAGGGCATGGCGTGGGACTGAGGTTACATGAGGACCCATTTGTTCCGAACTATGGAAGACCTGGAAGAGGCCCTGTCCTGAAGTCGGGAATGGTATTGGCTATTGAGCCTATGTTAACGCTTGGCAGTGGTAAAGTTTTTACTAAGAAAGATGGGTGGACAATTGCAACAAAAGATAAAAGTCTATCAGCACATTATGAAAATACCATACTCGTTCTGGAGAATGGAGTGAAAATATTAACGGAGATGCAATAATGGCAAAAAAAGGCGTGATAAAAATGGAGGGCACAATAAAAGAGGTGCTTCCAAATGCTATGTTCAGAGTGGAGCTTGATAATGGATTGCTTGTACTTGCACATGTGGCAGGTAAGATGCGCATGCATTTCATAAGAATACTTCCGGGCGATAGAGTGGTTGTAGAGCTCTCTCCGTACGATTTGACGAGAGGGAGAATTATATACAGACATAAGTAAAGTTTGATTAGACGTGCGAATTGTATTAAAATATAAACCTTCATAGAAAACATAAGGGGAGATATTATGAAAGTAAGGTCATCAGTTAAGAAGATGTGTAATAAGTGTAAGATTGTTCGTCGTAAGGGAAGGGTTTGGGTTATATGCGAAAATCCGAAGCACAAACAAAGACAGGGGTAGGAGGAGATAGATGGCAAGAATAGCAGGTGTTGAGCTTCCTAAAAATAAAAGAGTTGAAGTTGCGCTGACGTACATTTTTGGTATTGGTATTTCCACTTCACATAAAATACTCGAAAAAACAGGCGTTTCTCCTGATACAAGAGTTAAAAATCTGACATCTGAAGAGATAGCAAAGTTACGTGAGGAGATGCAAAATTATAAACTTGAAGGTGCCTTGAGGAACGAAATCTCAAGAAACATTAAAAAGTTGATTGATATCGGATGTTACAGGGGCCTTCGTCATAAGGCAGGTTTACCTGTCAGAGGACAGAGAACAAGGTCCAATGCCAGAACAAGAAGGGGACCGAGAGGCAATATGCTAAAGCGCGTGAAAAAGGGAGGTAAATAATGGCAAAAAGAACGAGTTCCCAAACATTAAGGAGAAAGAAAAAAAGAGCCAGAGGAATTGAACCTGTGGGGATTGCGCATATAAATTCAGGTTTTAATAATACTATAGTTACTATAACAGATTTAAAAGGTAATACCATTACCTGGGCCAGTGGGGGAGCTGTCGGATATTCGGGCACACGCAAAGGCACACCATTTGTAGCGATGCTTGCGGCAGAAAAAGCAGCCAAAGAAGCGAAATCTTTAGGTGTACAAAAGGTTGAAGTATGGGTGAAAGGCCCCGGTCCGGGCAGGGAGTCCGCAATAAGAGCTATACAGTCTGCCGGGCTTCAGGTTTTTGCAATAAGGGATGTTACTCCCATTCCCCACAATGGTTGCAGACCGCCAAAGAGAAGGAGGGTCTAATGGCAAGATATACAGGACCGAAATGCAGACTATGCAGAAGAGAAGGGGAAAAGCTCTTTTTGAAAGGTGACAGATGCTTAACTAACTGCCCACTTGATGGAAAACGCAGGTATCCACCCGGCATACATGGGCAAAGTTCAAGAAGAAAGCTCTCAATTTATGGGATGCAGTTGCGTGAAAAGCAAAAAGTAAAAAGAATTTACGGAATGCTTGAATCTCAGTTTAAGAAGTTCTTTAACAATGCACGTAAAATGGGTGGAAATGCTGGAGAGAATCTACTTTCGCTACTTGAACGCAGGCTGGATAATGTTGTTTACCACATGGGGTTGGCATCAAGCAGGACACAGGCCAGACAACTTGTTTCGCATGGACATGTTAAGGTGAACGGTAGAAAAGTTAATATTCCGTCCTTTATAGTAAGGGAGGGTGATGTGATAACACCGCGAGATAAAGCGAAAAAGGTTAAGACTATTCAAGATAACTTTGAGAATTTTGACCCTACAAGCGCTCCTGCCTGGATTTCTGTGGATAAGAATAAAATGGAAGCAAAAATCGTTCGTCTGCCGATAAGATCTGATGTTACATATCCTGTTAATGAAACACTTATAGTTGAGCTTTATTCAAAGTAAGGCAGGGGTGTAATTATGACAATGAAATTGGTTTTCCCTGAAGGTATTGTAAAAGAAGAAGAAGACGAAAAGTACGGCAGATTTGTGTTCAAACCGCTTGAGCGTGGTTTTGGAACAACAATTGGCAACAGCATCCGAAGGGTGCTTTTATCTTCTATCGAAGGTGCTGCTATCTATGCCGTAAGAATTGACGGGGTGCTGCATGAGTTTACGTCCATTGATGGAGTATTTGAAGATGTCCCTGAAATAGTATTAAATCTTAAAAAAATACGTGTAAGATTCCTTATTCCAGATGAGAAAAAAGCGACATTTACTCTTGAACATCATGGAAAAGGATTGGTTAAAGCGGGAGACATACATACTCCGGAATATACGGAGATAATTAATCCAGAGCAAGAAATAGCAAATATCACGGATGACAACGCCAGAATTTCTATGGAATTGCTTGTAAATAGAGGATTCGGGTATGTGCGTACTGAGGAAATGTATAATGTAGAGGTCCCTGAGAGATTCTTCCTGATTGATGCTATTTACAGCCCAGTGACAAAAGTTAACTATAAAGTGGAAAATTTCCGTGTAAAATCAAGAACAGATTACGAAAAATTGATTATTGAAGTATGGACAGACGGCACCATTAGGCCTGAAAATGCCATAAAAAAGACTGCAGGACTTTTGAAAGAACATTGTGAAAGACTTCTTACATTTGTTCAGCCAAAGGTAGAGAAAGAAGAGGATATCATTAAGTTTGAAGAGCGTGAGCGGATGAGAAATATTCTACTCAATAAAATAGAGTTTCTGGAGCTTTCAAGGAGAACTATCAATTGTCTGAGAAATGCGGGCATAACAAGGATATATCAGTTAATATCCAAGACAGGTGAGGAACTTCTGGAAGTGAAAAATTTTGGTCAAAAATCACTGTCTGAAATTAACGAAAAACTGGATAAATTCGGGTTTACACTTGGAATAGACATTTACAAATATTTCGACAAGGAGGAATTAGATGAGGCATCAAAACAGAATTAAAAGATTAGGACGGGCAAGAGAGCATAGAAAATCCCTTTTTAGAAATCAGGTAATTTCACTTTTGCAGCAAGGTATGATAAAGACCACTTTAAGAAAGGCTAAAGAGACTTCAAAATATGCAGAGAAAATGATAACCCTCGGAAAAAAGGCTGATCTTACATCCAGGAGGGTTGCTCATAGGTTCTTAACCACAAGAGAAATGACAAACAAATTATTTGAGGAAATAGCCCCTTTGTTTAAAGATAGGAATGGCGGATACACAAGAATTTACAAACTTGGAAAAAGAAGGGGTGACAATGCAGAAATGGCCATGTTGCAATTAACGGAACTTCCCAGAAAAGAGGAGGAGCCTTCTGAAAAGAAAGAGAAGAAAAAGGGCTTTCTTGGTCTAAAAAAAGGCAAATAGCCATCTTATAATGATTTTTGTAGGATAAAGTCCAGTTTAACATCAGTTGTTAAAAAGATATACATTTTATTTCACTCTGTTTGAATAATTTATAAATTATGTTCAGACGCAGAATTTATAGTAATAAATGTAAAACTGAAGATTAGCATTTGAGTACACCTTGGGCACCCTGTATAATAGAAACTATATGGTTGCCTGTGAAAAATGGGATGTTAACGGTGATTGAAGTGTAATTTCAGTTATCTTAAATAGTAAGGCGGTCGGTTTGATTCCCTTAAAATTGCTGGTTAAGGTAATTCCTCCGGAAGAATATCAGGTTTTTTAATGCTGAGATAAAATGGTTTCATCTTTATTACTCGTAACAACTTTATTTTTTAGTACCGGCAGGTTGCAGGATAACTGGTTTCAATACAATATTCTCGGATTTGAACTTGGGTATCATAAATTTAAAATTTCTGTTCTTGAAATTGCTTATGGTTCTCTATCTAAAGGGTATGGTATCGGAGCCGGACTGTTTGAATATAATGCTCCATTATTTGAATTTTTACCGGTTATTCTTTACCTTGTTAAACCCCTTGGCAATAATGGAGGGCCGGTCAGCGGGAAGTTCGGCGGTCCCGTGTTATTTTCAGTTGGTTATCAATATCCCGCAGTTGCTTATATATTCACGAGGAGTAGCATTCTCACCATAAATCAAGGTACAAGGGGGGCTATCTTCGGAAATGGGCTTAGGTATTGGGAAAATTAGGGATATCCTTAATAACGGATGAATAGAGCTTTTGAGCATTACCTTCACCACCCTCTAACATTTTGATTGCAAATGTAAATCCCATTATTCTTGCAATCAGTGAATACAGAAAAATCTTTATTTTATTCTCTTTGGGTTTATATCCTGCCCGTTCACTCCAGAATTCATAATGGGCCTTTTCATCTTTGGCTATATCAAGA
>JALTEL010000621.1 GCA_027073945.1 Caldifarciminota bacterium
ATGCTATTAACTTAAAAAGAAGGACTATGAAAATGACAGTAAAATTAACACAATATAGTCACGGTGCAGGTTGTGGATGTAAAATATCGCCTGCGGTTCTAGACAAAATATTAAAACAATCTGGGAATAAAAAGTCTTACCCAAATTTACTTGTTGGAAACGATAGCAGAGATGACGCAGCAGCAGTTGACATTGGTAACGGTAAATCAATATTGAGTACAACAGATTTCTTTATGCCCATAGTTGATGACCCCTTCACATTTGGTAGAATAGCGGCAACAAATGCTTTAAGTGATATATATTCAATGGGGGGCGACCCTCTAATGGCTATTTCAATATTTGGTTGGCCTGTGGAAAAACTCTCAACTGAAATTGGAAAAATGGTTATAGATGGCGGACGAAGTGTCTGTGATGAAGCGGGAATTCCCTTGGCAGGTGGTCATTCAATTGATTCACCCGAGCCAATATTTGGTTTGGCAGCAACTGGGATTGTTGAAAACAAGTATCTGAAACGCAATGATACTGCAACTGAGAACTGTGACATATTTTTGACAAAGCCAATAGGAATTGGCATATTAAGTACGGCAAAAAAGATGGGCGAACTCGATGACAAAGGTCTACAGCCAGCGATTGATACAATGTGCACTCTTAACAAAGTAGGTTCTGTTTTTGCTAAATTTGCGGGAGTTGTTGCTATTACTGATGTAACTGGATTTGGTCTATTGGGTCATCTCTGTGAAATTTGTGAAGGCAGCAATGTAACGGCAAAAGTTTTTTATGAAAATGTTCCTCTCCTTCCGGGTGCGGTAAAATATGCAGCTAAAGGTTGCTTACCCGGTGGAACTATACGTAATTTTCAGAGTTATGGACATAAAGTTGCAAAGATGACTGATGAACAAACGAATGTGTTGTGTGATGCACAAACATCTGGGGGGCTACTTGTTGTCGTAAAAAAAGATACTAGCAGAGATTTTATAAAACTTGCCTCAGAAAATGGTTTGGAACTAAAGCCTATCGGTGAAACAATTAAGAAGAGTGAAAAATTCATTGAAGTGATATAATACTTTTTATGGATGAAGCAAAATTATTACCAACAACATCTGACTTTAATAAGATTGTTCTAGATGGTATTTCCTTAATAGATGTTCGTGCTCCCATTGAGTTCGCTCAGGGGGCATTTGAGAATGCCGTGAATTTACCTTTAATGAACGATGATGAACGTCATAGAATTGGAATTTGCTATAAACGAAGTGGTAGTGATGCTGCCCTAAAACTGGGTTATAAAATAGTTAGCGGAGAGATAAAGCAGGCACGAATTCAGGCGTGGAAAAATCATCTAGAAAAATTCCCAAATTCGTATATTTACTGCTTTCGAGGCGGAAAACGTTCGCAAATTAGCCAACAGTGGATTAAAGAGGAACTTGGAATTGTAATTCCGAGATTAGATGGTGGCTATAAAGCATTTAGACGATTTCTAATGTCAGAGTCAGAAAGAATTTCAGGCCTGCTCAAAACGATTATCGTTGGGGGGCGAACGGGGTCTGGTAAAACT
>JALTEL010000622.1 GCA_027073945.1 Caldifarciminota bacterium
GGTGTGAACAACAATATACCACCTGCCGCTATTCAGCGTGCAACAGTGCTCATTCCGACTGCCTTGGCGCCATTTGTATGTATGTTTTTTCTGGTACGATGCCTGAAAATGCCAAGGATTGCGGCCGTAACAGCAGCAATTTTTTATGGTAGTACCACCTATCTGCTTGTGAGTCAGATCGAGGGGCATGTGCTCATAGCTTTTGCCTATGGTCTTGCTCCGCTCTTCGTCCTCTGTCTGATCCGTGCCCTAAATAGCTCCGCCCCAGGGCCATGGGTTATTCTTGGCTTGTTGTCGGCATTCATGTCGATGGTTGAAGTACGTATCTTCGTTATTGTTGCGTTTATTTCAGTTGCTGTTATTTTCGCGGAATTCCGACCTCTGGTTTATGATAAGGTTGGCAATATGATAATTGCAGGAACAATTTTTATAGGATGTTCCGCCTATTGGCTTCTCCCTGCGGTTTTGCCGGTTTACAGAAGGCACATATCGGCGATAATGAGTAGAGGGCTCTTTGGCAATCATCTGTTCGATTTAATACATGCCATTGCCCTTTCTGAATCGTCATGGACAGGAGAATATCCGAATGTTTTTTTCCAGAAGCAAAAGATATTACCTTACTTGTTTCTGGTACCATGCATTACCGTAAGTGGAATATTAATAGGTAAAAAAGTCAAGGATGTAAAATTACAAAAAATAGCTTTACTTTCTTGGTTCGTAGCCATATTGGGTATATTCCTTACGAAGCAGTCGTCCCCGCCTTTTTCATCAATATATGGATGGCTATATTTAAATTTTCCAGGATTTTCATTGTTCCGGGAGGCCTCAAAATTTTATCTTTTAACATCTTGCGGATATGCAATGTTGGTTGCGGTAACTGTCTCCACTATAATTGCCTCCAGAAAAAATAACATAATATTTGTAGGGATAGTTTTTAGTTTGTGGTTTGTCTGTGTAATGAATCTTTGGCCTCTTTTTCCTAAAACAGAATCGCCTAAAACAGAATATGGTTTATTGACAGCAAGGCGTGTGCCGGAAGTTGTAGCAAATATGTATAATTTTTTTGAACAGGACAAAGAGTTTGGCCGAATTTTGTGGTTTCCAGGAAATGGACATTGGCGCTATTTTACTGCTACTCACCCTGAAGTGTCCGTGAGTACTTTATCGAAAGTTTTAAATATAGATTATTCAGGAAATATTGACTCAGTTTGTCAAAATATTGCAGCTGTGCCGGATATTGGCGATAAAATAGCGTCTTTAGGAATCAAGTATATTGTTGTTCCTAGACGAATGCATAATAATAAGGGTGGTTATTGTTTCTATAATCGGGATAGCTGCGTGTATGTCTTGCAACATGCAGATGGTATTAAAATAGCCCTTCGTCTTCCCAAAGTAGTCATACTTGTGGTTAGTCATAAAGTTACATTTGCTAACATACACGATGTTAGTTCAGGTAAACTGATGCCAGAAAGTAATATAGACCATTTGTCTAGCGGAATATACAGTATTCAAATTCCATATAATTCTAGTGAATGTATTGTCGATATATCG
>JALTEL010000623.1 GCA_027073945.1 Caldifarciminota bacterium
GTAATTTTGTTTTTAGAAGAGGGGGAAATTAAAAAAGGAGATGCTCTTTTCAAATTTTTAAAAAAAGAAGCAAAATGTCAAGAATTTTCACCTTTAGATAAAGTTAAATTAAGGAATTTCATAGAAAGAGAAATCCAAAAACATAGAGTAAAAATTACAGCGAGCGCTGCAGCTCAGTTAGTTAGATTTGTTGGCAATGATTTATGGCGGATGGAGAATGAAATTGAGAAATTAGTAATTTTTAAATCAAAAGAGGACAATAGGCGCCTGCCAACTATTACAAAAGATGATGTTAAGCTTTTAGTTATTCCTGACCTTAAGTCTGATATTTTCTCTACTATCGATGCTGTAGCTTCAAAAAGAAAAGGAAAAGCGGTGAGGCTTATAGAAAGTCATTTTCAGAAGGGGATATCGCCAGTTTATCTTTTGTCGATGATTAATTTTCAGTTTCGAAATATTATCTTGGTTAAAGATTCAATAAGAAGAGGAAGAATAATTAGCGAGATTTTGAAAAAGACTGGGCTTCATCCATTTGTGGTAGAAAAGAGCTTATGTCAAGGAAGGAGCTTTTCAATGGCAGAATTAAAGAATATCTATCAGAAAATACTTCAAGAGGATTTATATATTAAGACCGGTAGAGTCGATCCAAAAATAGGATTAGCTCTTCTTGTTGCTGAAATTTAAAATATGGAAACATTTTATACCTTTTTGGGAGTTTTTGTGGCCGGAATAGGACTTTTGGCCTCTTTTGTTTATAGAAGAGGCAAAAAAGAATTCCGGTGGAGCAATTATGCTCTATTTATAGCCGGCCCCTTAGGGACAGTTATAATTTATGCTTTTGCCTTCGGTTATTACTATTTTTTAGTTTTCTTCGTTGGGATAGTTTTTTCTGAAATATTTGAGCTTAGTTGGGGCTTTCTTTATCATAAATGCATGGGAAAAAGACTTTGGAGTTACGCTGAGGCTCCTTTACTTGGTGGCTATGTTAGTGGTCTTACTCCTCCCTTTTGGGGGTTTGCTACGGTTCTTTTTTTTAGGGTTATCGAGATTCTGGGCATAATTTAGATAAATATAGTTTAGCATGTTTTTTTCATTCCACGGTATATTCGGATTAGTAATTTCTTTCTTAATTTTTCTTATAGGATTTCATAGTTTAGGACTCTATAGAAAAGAGAAGACTAATTATCTATTTTTGGCTCATAGTGTAATGTATTTTGCGGGCGGCATAGCCCTTCTGTTAGCAATTATTCCCTCATTTTTGCACTCTCCAAATTTATTAAGGTTTTTTCTTGGTTTTGGATTGCTTCCTCTTGCCTTAATGGGTATTCCTTTTCTTGGCTATGCCATTACTACTTCTGTATCTTCATTGGAACGTTTTTCTAAGGCAGTTTTAGTAGGACTTATAATTTTCGGCATACTAATCGTTATCTCAATTTTTATTTCTCCCCCTACTATTTCATTTGTAAAAGGATGGACTATCTATATTTTTCCTGCCTGGATTAGAATTAGTTTTCTCATTTTCTTTGCTACAAGTATGGCCGTTTTGGGC
>JALTEL010000624.1 GCA_027073945.1 Caldifarciminota bacterium
ATTTTTACCAATCTATCCTTTTAATTCTCGCATTGCTTTTAACCCTGAATGTTCTCGTGGAGCCTCTCTTTATAAAGGAGCTGATAGACCGCATTATACCTGATAAATCCTTGCATCAGCTCTACATTTTTGTTGTTTTGTTACTCGGATTATACATTGTACGACAAATTCTTGATTTTTTGCTTTACTATACTCAAACACTCTTTGAAAGTAAAATTTATACGGGTATTCAACATAGTCTCTTGAAAAAGTCCTCGCACTTGGGCTATGAGTACTTTATAAATAGGCAAAAAGGTGACCTATTGGCACTTTTTAATGATGATATTCATGTAATTGAAAATTTTCTCAGCAATTCTCTTATGCTTGCAACAAGAAGGATTCTCTTTTTGCTAATTGCAATGATTTTCCTTTTTAAGCTCAGCTACAAACTAACTCTAATAACTTTACCTTTGACCTTTTTGGTTCCGATTCTACTTAAAATTTACAATAGAAAACTAACTGCACAGTCCAAAATACTCAGAGATTCCATCGGCGAAATCATGAATTTACTTCAGGACTTTACGAATAGAATACATGAAATATTTGCAATAAGAATACACAACTGGATTCTGAGAAGACATAGTGAGGTGTCGGAAAAATATACAGATACCAATGTTAAACTTTATACCTATCAGGCTAAAGGAGGGATTCTTGCTGAGATGCTTGTGAGACTCTTGCAGGTTGGTGTTGTCTTTGGACTTGGAGGATTCTATGTGATAAAGGAGAAATGGACTTTGGGTTCACTTATTGCTTATTACGCCTATGTAAAGATGTTGCAACCTCAGGTAGTGGGTCTATTCAACCTTGGTCTCTCTTTGAGTAAAATCTCATCTTCCATTGACAAAGTTTACGACTTTCTCTTTCTTGATAGCGAGCTTGCAAAGAAAGGGGCAGTTATTTCAAACATAGATAGTGACAGTGTTCTTGAGTTAGATGATGTTACAGTAAAAGCAAAAGATAGGATAATACTTAAGAATCTATCCTTGAGTGTAAATACAGGGGAAAAGGTACTAATCAGAGGGGCAACAGGCACAGGGAAAAGCACATTACTCCTCGTCGTACTGGGTGTTTTGAAACCTTATAGTGGAACTGTTCTATTTACCGGAGAAGATCCAATGCGACTTAATATGGATTTCTTTCATAAACATGTGGGTTATGTACCACAAGATACCTCTTTATTTGAAACATCTCTTCTTGAGAACATTTTAGTGGGCAGGGATTACGAAAAAGAAAAGCTAAATACAGCTGTAAAGAAGGCTCTTTTAATGGAAACAATAGAAAAAATGCCAAGAGGGATAAAAAGTGTTTTAGGTAAAGACCACATTAAACTTTCAGGTGGTGAGATTCAGAGGATTCTTATAGCCTGCGCTATTTATAATAATCCTGAAATCTTAATACTTGACGAGCCAACATCACATCTTGATGTAAAGACAGAAAAGAGAATCCTAAACAATATTATTACTGAAGGTAAAACTGTTATAATGGTCAGTCATAAGACTGATTTTTATGGAAAGTTTAAATGGGATAAGGTGATTAATCTGGAGGCATAATTTTGTTTTTTGTGGTAATATCAAAATTACCGTGTACAAATACCTTAAAATCCGCAAAAATTTTCGTTCTCATTTAAAAGTCAGTAAAAAGACTTTCAAGCATCAGATGACATAATCAGAGGTAGCAGATCTACACCGAATTTTTGCCGTATTACTTTTTAAAAATTTGCATGAAAACTATTGTATAGTAACCAGTTCATAAATCGCCTATATTCATAGGTATCCATATAATCCTGAACAAAAAACAAGAGGGAAGGCAATGATAACAGTATCTGAGTAACTTCCTATCAGGGTGAAATTCCGGCAGTTGTTATGGATACAAATGTCTCTGCTCTCAAATGGAGAAGCTCACAAATTACTCAGAAATATTCAGAAGCGGGAAGTTAACGTATTGTAAAATTGCAACTTGTGATTTAGCATTATCCCCATTAGTAAACTATCTCATTAGGGTGTGGTTTGTTTGACCTTATTGACTGTGCGAAGAAGTTAATTTAAAATTATATCACTTTAATAGCCAGGGTAGCTCAGTTGGTAGAGCACAGGACTGAAAATCCTGGTGTCCCCAGTTCGATTCTGGGCCCTGGCATATTATTGTAATTAAAAATTTGATTGAACGGATTAAATCCTGTATAATATGGGACTAATATCGCGGGGTGGAGCAGGCTGGTAGCTCATCGGGCTCATAACCCGAAGATCGCTGGTTCAAATCCAGCCCCCGCTATATAAATTTTAGTAAGTGGGATTTAGAAGTAAACCTCAATAGGCCTGTAGCTCAATTTGGGAGAGCATCGGACTCCAAATCCGGTGGCTGGGGGTTCAAGTCCCTCCAGGCCTGTTAATAAGGAGTTAAAATGAGGATAAAGATTTTTCTACAATGTGAGGAATGTAAGAGGCGTAACTATACAACAACCAAGAGTAAAAGGCCTGGAAGCGGCAAAATACATTTAAAAAAGTACTGTCCTCATTGCAAAAAACACACGAATCACAAGGAAGTTAAAATATGATACCAAAGATAAAGGCTTTTCTGAGAGAATCATATGCGGAAATGAAAAAAATAACGTGGCCCACTAAAGAATCGCTATGGGGTGGGACACTTGGGGTTTTTCTCATATCCTTCTTGCTGGTCATATATATGTGGATACTTGATATGATTTTCTCAAAAATCTTATCTTATATTTTGGGATAGAATGAGTGTGGAAGATAAAGAAAAGAACAGCATAGAGAAAGAAGAGCGCAAATGGCTCGTGTTCTGGACTGCAGGTATGCAGGAAAAGCGAGCTGTTGGTGTTATAAGAAAGATTTTGCAAGAAAAAGGGCTTGACAAGTATACGGAGATACTCCTTCCCATGCAGATTATTCCCAAGATAAGAAAAGGGAAAAGGGTCCTGCTTGAACGTCCAATTTATGCAGGATATGTAATCATAGGTATAAAAAATGAAGTTAAAATAATAGACGCTGTTATTAAGGAAATATCATCCACCAATGTAATAAAAGCTTTGATAGGGAAGGACTCCATAGTTTCTCTCACAGAAGAGGAAGTTAAAAGCATTAAAGAAATGGCGGAAAAGGAGAGGCAAAAAAAGGAAAAAGAGGTTCCTTTCCTGGAGGGAGAAAGTGTTCGGATTGTCAACGGACCATTTTCTGACTTTCAGGGTAAGGTGTCTGAGATATATCCAGATAAATTAAAACTCAAAGTGCTGGTCGATATTTTTGGGAGGACCACACCCGTTATACTGGATTTTCTTGAGGTAGAAAAGGTTTAAAAGGAGGAAAATATGCCCCCTAAAAAGGAAATAATGGCAAAAGTAAAATTGCAGATACCTGCGGGACAGGCTACGCCTGCGCCTCCTGTGGGTCCTGCCTTAGGTCAGCATGGTGTTAATATAATGCAATTCACAAAGCAGTTTAATGATATTACAAAAAAAATGGACCCGGACCTTAAAATTCCTGTTGTTATCACGATTTACAAAGATAGGAGCTTTACTTTCATTACAAAAACTCCGCCCGCATCCGGATTGATCAAAAAATCCGCCAAAATTGTCAAGGGTTCTGGAGAACCTAATAGGGTGAAAGTGGGCAAAATTACAAAAAAGCAAATTGAAGAAATTGCAAAGCTTAAAATGGAAGACCTCAATGCTTACAAAATGGAAAGTGCCATGAAAATAATAGAGGGTACTGCCAGAAGTATGGGTGTGACAGTCGTGGAGGAATAAAATGGCTAAAAAAAGCAAAAGATATACAGCTTTATTGGAGAAAATAGGCAAAGAAAAGACTGCATATCCTGTGGATGAAGCTGTTAAAAAGGTCAAAGAGCTTGCCAATGCGGGTTTTGATGAAACCATAGAAGTTTCTATGAAGTTGGGGGTTGACCCCAGAAAGGCAGATCAAATGGTCAGAGGAGCAGTTATTTTACCGCATGGAACAGGGCGCAGTATAAAGGTTCTTGTAATATGCAAAGGCGATAGAGAGAAAGAGGCGCAGGACGCTGGAGCTGACTACGTAGGCTACAAAGAACTGGTTGAAAAGATAAAAGGAGGATGGACAGATTTTGATGCTGTTGTGGCAACTCCTGATGTTATGCCTGATGTTGCAAAATTAGGGAGAGTACTTGGTCCAAGAGGACTTATGCCATCGCCAAAGACCGGAACAGTTACAAAGGACATTGGAAAAGTTATAAATGAACTCAAAAAAGGTCGTATCGATTTTAAAGTGGACAAAACTGGGAATGTGCATGCCCCAATTGGTAAGGCAAGTTTTAAAGAGAATCTTTTAAAAGAGAATTTAAATGCATTTTTGAATGAGATTATCAATCTTAAGCCTCAAGCGGTTAAAGGAACATATCTGAAGAGTGTATATCTGTCCCCGACAATGGGTCCTTCTGTTAAACTCGATTTAAACAGTGTACCTTTGAACATTAAAAAGTGAGGTAAATATGGTTAAGCAAGAAAAAATAGATATGGTGAGTGCTATTAAGGAAAAGCTTGACAATGTTAACAGCTTTTACATTGCGGATTATTTCGGTCTTACAGTAGAGGAGTTCGCTGAACTTAGAAAAAGACTGAGAGCGAAAAATGGTGAAATAGTGGTCACCAAGAATAGGATGGCAAAACATGCCCTTACGGAAATCGGAAAGGATAATATCAATAGTTATCTCACTGGTCCTAATGCTATAGTTTATGTTTACGATGACCCTATATCCGTGCTCAAAGAAGTAGTGACCTTTTTCAAAGAAGTGAATAAAGGTGCTGTTAAAGTCGGGCATGTGGAGAATAATCTTGTTATGGGGAAAGATATTCAGACACTGGCCTCGCTGCCCGGCATTAAAGAATTGCAGGCAAAACTTGTCGGTACAATTGGCAACCCCATTTATAAATTTGTACATTCACTAAATTGGTTTTTAATATCATTTGTAAATGTTTTAGAACAGATAAAAAAAGAAAAAGAGGAGGCATAACAATGGCTGAAAAAAATAATGTTGCTGAAATAGTATCAATGGTAGAGTCATTGACTGTACTTGAATTATCAGAGCTGATCAAAGCGCTGGAAGATAAGTTTGGTGTCTCAGCCGCACCAGTTGCTGTGGCAGCTGCACCTGCCGGCCAGGCTCCAAAAGAAGAGGCCGAAGAAAAAACGGAATTTGATGTAATTCTTCAGGATGCAGGCTCGGAAAGAATAAAGGTATTGAAAGAGGTTAGAACCATTACTGGGCTTGGATTGAAGGAAGTAAAGGAACTAATAGACAATCTTCCAAAGCCTGTTAAACAGGGAATATCCAAGGAAGACGCTGATAAGATAAAGAAGACACTGGAAGCAGTCGGAGCCAAGGTAGAAGTAAAATAAATCAATAAAAACAAGATTGAATAAATTTGTTCTGTACCCACTAATAGGTAAGATAAGTGGGTACATTTTTTTATTTTAATGTTGATATAAAGTGGTAGGAGGTTTGATGTGATAAGTAAAATAAAAAGGAAAGGGGCCAAAGAAGAAAAATATGAAATGCCCAACCTCCTTGTTATACAGATAGAATCCTTCAAAGAATTCCTGGCAGAAGAGATTAATCCTGAAGAAAGAGGGAAAAAGAGCCTTCATGGAGTTTTTAAGGAAAGCTTTCCCATAGAGGATATACATAACAGATATGTACTTGACTATGTGAATTATGAAGTAGGTAAGCCCAAATTTACTGAAAAGGAGTCTATTGAAAAAAGTATGACATATTCTGTTCCCCTGTGGGCTAACTTGAGGCTTCTGGTAAAAAATGACGAAAGCGGAGAGTTAGAGGAGCAAATTACGCAAAAAGTGTATCTTGGGGAGATTCCCTATATGACAACAAGGGGCACATTTATTGTAAATGGAGTGGAAAGAGTTGTTGTAAGCCAGTTGCATCGTTCTCCTGGTGTTTACTTCACCATAGACACAAAAGGTGCACCAGTTTATAAGGCTCTGCTTGTACCAGCAAGAGGTCCGTGGATAGATTTCACAATAGATGGGAATAAGAATTTTGCAGTTACAGTATCCAAGAGGAGGAAAATCCCTGTAGTCAGGTTATTAAGAGCACTGGCAAAAGTTGATGAAGAAGGCAATATTACTGACATTCCGCTTCCGGAGGTTTTAAAAAAGCTTGTGGAACATAAAACCCATACCGTCTCCGATATTAAAAATTTAAAAGACAAAGATAATCTTGTAATACTTGATGATCTAATAGACAAAGATACGGGAGAAATAATCAAAGAAGCCCCATTCGCACTGGGTGATATAACACAGGAGCAGCTTTCAAGGTCTGCATACAAAGAGTTGGCAGTGGCCAATAGTCAAGAGGAAAGTTGTGATATTATTCTTGCAACTCTTAATCAGGATAGAATCAAGGATGAAAATAGTGCCATAGGGAATGTTTACAGAACTTTACGTTACACCCCACCACCAGAGGACAAAAGAGAGGTTATTGAATATATAAGAAGTGTATTCTTCTCTCCCACAAGGTTTCTTATGGGAGAAGTGGGCAGATTCAAATTAAACAGGAGACTGGGTTTAAAAACCTCGCTTGATGTGGACACACTGCGGGAAGATGACCTGATACAGATTACAAGACATTTAATAGATTTTTACAAGGGTAAAGAGCGCGAGGACGACCTTGATGACCTTTCAAACAGGAGAGTGAGGCGCGTTGGTGAATTATTATATGAACAATTTAAAATAGCTTTTGCAAGGTTAGGCAGAGTGATAAAAGAAAGGATGCTGCTTGATAGAGATGCCAATCTTTCACCAAGAAAATTGGTAAATCCGAGATTGATCACCTCGAGCCTTATCGCATATTTTACAGGAGATAGACTATCGCAATTCTTAGACCAGAATAATCCGCTATCTGAACTTACGCATAAGAGAAGATTATCCGCTCTGGGAAGGGGTGGTCTTACAAAAGAGACCGCTGGTTTTGATGTAAGAGATGTTCATCCTTCTCATTTTGGCAGGCTCTGTCCTATTGAAACACCTGAAGGACAGAACATCGGGCTGATCTCTTCTCTGACCACATACGCAAGGATAGATAAATATGGATTTATTAAAACACCTCTGCGAAAGGTAAAAAATGGTGTTTTGCAAAATGAAGTTATTGAACTTACTTCATATGAGGAGCAGAATTTCAAGATTGCTCCTGCAGACACGGATGTTGACCCTGAGACGGGTAAAATAGTACAAAAGGAAGTTTGGGTAAGATATGGGGGTACATATCCTCTTGTTAAATCGCAAGAGGTTGATTTTATTGATGTGTCTCCGCGTCAGTTAATATCTCCTTCCGCATCCCTCATTCCTTTCCTTTCCCATGATGATGCCAACAGAGCATTGATGGGTTGTAATATGCAGCGTCAGGCTGTCCCTCTTCTTAAAACTGAGCCGCCAATAGTGGGAACAGGCATGGAATCAAAAATTGCCTACGATTCTGGTGCAGTTATTATAGCACGTAATGCTGGCACAGTAAGAGAAGTTGATGCTTCTCGTATTGTTATTGAGCCTGTGTCGAGAAAAACGAAACATTTGTTGGAGGAAACTGTTGATATATATGAATTAACCAAGTTTAAAAAATCAAATCAGAATACAATTATACATCAAAAACCTATAGTAAAACCCGGGGATGTGGTAAAAGCAGGTGATGTTATTGCAGACAGCTCTGCTACAAGCGGAGGTGAACTTGCTCTTGGTAAGAATTTACTGGTGGCGTTTGTTCCATGGTATGGATACAATTATGAAGATGCCATTGTAATATCGGAGAATGTTTTGCGGCATGATGATTTTACTTCCCTCCATATACTGGAATTCGAGGTTGAAGTTAGAGATACGAAGCTCGGGCCAGAAGAAGTGACCAAGGATCTTCCCAATGTGCCCGGGGATGCGCTTAAGAATCTGGATGTCAATGGTGTTGTCAGAATAGGTTCGGAGGTAAAGCCTGAGGATATATTGGTGGGAAAAGTTAGTCCCAAGGGTGAAAAGGAATTATCTCCTGAGGAGAGACTGATTTATGCGATATTTTCCGAGCAAGCAAAGGAAGTTCGGGATACGTCCAAGAGGGTCCCACCTGGCGTTGAAGGTGTTGTTGTGGATGTCGTTATTCTATCAAGAAAAAAAGATGATCCTTTGTCTTTGCGCATGATTCGTGAGCGGAAAAACAGGGCTGAAACGCAAACCTCTTCCATAAGAAAGACGCTAAGGCACAGACTTCAGGGTATACTTAAAAAGCTCCTTGATAAAGAGAAAATATTGGAAGATATAAAATATAAAGATGGTAAAATATTTCTTAAGAAAGGCACACTGGTTGACGGTGATGTGTTCTATTCTTTTGACCCATTGAGATTGGATTTTCCTGAGAAAATTGTTGATGACGAGCAAAAAAATGAGAAAGTGCAATATTTTTTGGGTGATGCCAGACAGGTAGATAAAAATATACTTGATAAACTTGAATTTGAGCTGAACCAGATAGAACGTGGTGATGAACTTCCCATAGGCGTACGCCAATTAATAAAGGTATATGTGGCTCAGAAGAGGAAATTGCAGCTTGGAGATAAGATATCAGGCAGACACGGAAATAAGGGTATTGTAGCAAAAATTGCCCCAATAGAAGATATGCCATTTCTTGATAATGGAACACCTGTTGATATAGTGTTGAATCCTCTCGGGGTTCCTTCCAGAATGAATGTCGGACAGATTATGGAAACCATTTTGGGATGGGCAGGAAAAGAGCTTGGCAAATATTATGCTGCGCCAGCTTTTGAGGAATTTAAGTTCTCAGAGATACAAAAAGAGTTGAAAAAGGCCAAACTCCCCCTTACTGGTAAAACAGCCCTGAGGAATGGGAAAACCGGTGAATATTTTGATAGTGAAGTTACAGTGGGCTATATGTATATGATGAAACTCATACATATGGTAGAAGATAAGGTCCATGCAAGGGCAATAGGGCCTTACTCGTTAATCACACAGCAACCTGTAGGTGGAAAAGCCCACTTCGGGGGGCAAAGGTTTGGTGAAATGGAAGTTTGGGCCCTTGAGGGTTACGGAGCTGCATATACATTGCAGGAGATGTTGACATACAAATCAGACGATGAAAAGGGCCGTAATAGACTCTATCAATCCATTATAAAGGGTGAAGAGCCGCCTGAACCGGGAATTCCTGCATCATTTGAGGTACTTATAAAGCATCTCAAGGGGCTTGGCCTTGAGGTTGAGTTAGAAACAGAGGGGTTATAATGTTTAAGGGTGATCCAAAAGATGTTTTGTCAGTGAATCTAAAATTGGCTTCCCCTGATATGATAAGAAGCTGGTCATATGGTGAAGTCAAAAAAGCTGAAACAATAAATTATAGAACGCAAAAACCTGAGAGAGATGGGCTATTCTGCGAGCGTATATTTGGACCTGTTAAAGATTATGAGTGTGCATGCGGTAAATACAGAGGGAAGAGGTATAAAGGAATAATATGTGACAGATGCGGAGTTGAAGTTACATCTTCTCATGTAAGAAGAGAACGTATGGGACATATAGAGCTTGAAGTGCCTGTTGCTCATATCTGGTATTACAAGGTTCCGCCATCTATAGTGGGGATACTGCTTGATGCTAGCATTCGTGAACTTGAGCAGGTGCTCTATTATGATTCTTATATTGTTACTGACCCGGGAACATTTAAGGATTTACGAGCTGGTATGGTGCTGACTGAAAAGGAATACGAGGACAGGCGCAAAGAGATTGAGAATGACAAAAGTAAGTTTTTTGAGGCTGAAATGGGAGCAGAACCTATTGAAAAGATCCTTTCCTCCTTAAATATGGAAGAGTTATTTTCAAGGTTAAAGGCGCAGATCAATATAGAAAAATCCATTTATGCCAAGAGTAAGTTATTGAAAAAGCTCGGGCTCGTTGAGTCATTTATGAATTCTGGTGCGAGGCCGGAGTGGATGATACTGCATGCCATACCTGTTATTCCACCGGACCTGCGTCCTCTTGTCCCACTTGATGGAGGAAGATTCGCTACCAGTGATTTGAATAATCTTTACAGAAGGGTTATAACAAGGAATAATAGATTAAAAAACCTTAAGCAATTGCATGCACCGCAGATCATCTTGAGAAACGAGATGAGAATGCTTCAGGAGTCAGTTGATGCATTATTGGACAACTCAAGAAGAAGAAAACCCGTAGTTGGAAGGGGTGGTCGAAAATTAAAATCCCTTTCTGATGCCCTGCGAGGCAAAAAGGGACTTTTAAGAAGAAATCTGTTGGGCAAGCGCGTTGACTATTCAGGAAGGTCAGTAATAGTTGTAGGGCCTGAATTGAAGTTACATCAGGTCGGCCTTCCCAAAGAGATGGTTGTGGAACTATTTAAACCTATGGTTGAACATAGATTGGAAGAGTCAGGATTGGCAGAATCAATCAGAACGGCAAGAAAGCTTTTGCAGGAGAAACATGAGGGAGTTTGGGAGTTATTGGAAGAAATTACCGCTGACCATCCTGTTATGCTCAATAGAGCTCCTACACTTCACAGGGTTTCAATACAGGCTTTTCACCCGGTACTTGTGGAGGGAAAAGCAATAAGGTTACACCCGCTTGTGTGCAACGCATTTAATGCCGATTTTGACGGTGACCAGATGGCTGTTTATGTTCCAACTTCACTTGAAGCACAAGTAGAAGCGAATACAATTATGCTCTCTCCCAACAATATATTATCTCCGGCCAATGGCAAGCCTCTTGCTTCTCCTACTAAAGATATGGTTATTGGGCTTAATTACCTGACGAAAATCAAAGATAATTCAATGGGTTCAGGTCAGACGTTTTCAGGATTTGAAGAGGTAAATTTTGCTTATAAAAATAAAAAGCTTGATCTCCATTCTTTGATAAAGGTTCCGTGGAATGGTAAGTTAATTGAGACAACGCCCGGCAGAATATTCTTTAATGAGATAGTTCCTTCTGAAATGCGTTTTATAAATGAAGCTATGGATAAAAAGAAGCTTCAAAACATAGTGCTTGAGTCCTATAAAAAGCTTGGTATAGGTCGAACCGCCCGATTTCTTGATGATTTAAAAGACATGGGCTTCCTTTATTCTACTATATCCGGGGTGACTTTTGGTATGGACGATTTGATTGTACCTGCAGAAAAAGAAAAAATCATACTCAGTGCGCTTAAAGAAATCGAAAGGATTGAAAGGGCTTTCAAGAAGCGATATATATCAAAAGTTGAGCGGTACCAGAAAATACTTGATACCTGGACAAGAACAGCTGACGAGGTTAAGGATAGGATGATGGAAGTGCTTGAAAAAAACAGGCAAGGATTTAATCCTATATTTATGATGGTTAATTCAGGTGCAAGGGGTAATGTGGATCAAGTCAAACAGCTGGCAGGTATGAGAGGTCTAATGGCAAGACCTAAACGTTCAAAAGAAATGCTTGGAGAATTAATAGAGACTCCGATTATCTCGAATTTCAAAGACGGACTTAAAGTGCTGGAATACTTCATATCAACCCATGGGGCGAGAAAGGGGCTATCCGACACAGCATTAAAAACTGCTGATGCAGGTCATCTTACCAGAAGACTTGTGGATGTGGCTCAATCAGTGGTTATTACCGAGGAAGATTGTGGAACAATAACAGGCAGAAAGATAACAGCATTAAAAGATGGAGAAACCATTATTGAGTCTTTGAAAGAACGTATTGTTGGAAGAGTTGCGCTGGATGATATAGAGGACCCTGAAACAGGTGATATAATAGTTGCAGAGGGCAATGAAATTGACGAAGTCAGCGCAGAGAATATAGAGAAAGCGGGAATAGAAGAGGTCTGGGTACGTTCTGTTTTACATTGTGAGGCAAAGCATGGGGTGTGCGCAAAGTGTTATGGCAGGAATCTCGCTTCCAATAGAATGGTGGAAATAGGTGAATCCGTGGGAATTATGGCTGCTCAGTCAATAGGCGAGCCAGGTACACAGTTAACACTTAGAACATTTCACACTGGAGGAACTGCGGAAAGGATAGCCGAGGAATCAATGATAAGGGCGCCTTTTGCAGGTAAAGTACGATTTGTAAACCTGAGTATAGCTGATACAAAGGGCGGAAAAATTGCGTTAAGTAAAAAGGCTTACGTATTTATCGAAGACGATAAAGGGAATAAATCGCGTAAATATGTTGTTGAACACGGAGCATTGATACATGTGAACGATGGAGATAGAGTTGAGAAGAACCAGGCCATATGTGAATGGGAACCGTATAGTTTCCCGATTATGGCAAAGAAAGCAGGAAGGGTTAAATTTGTAGATATAATCGAGGGCGTTACTGTCAAAGATCTTATTGAAGAAGATAAAATAGAAAAGAATATCGAACTTGATAGATATAAAAGATACTATCCAAGAATAATTATATACGACAAGGAAACAGACAAACCCCTTGATGAGATAAATCTGGTACGTGATGCCAGACTATCAGTCTCTGACGGGGAGGACGTGCTACCGGGCGATGTACTTGCAAAGGTGCCGAGAGAAGCAGGAAGAACAAGAGATATAACAGGTGGACTGCCGAAGGTTGAACAGCTTTTTGAGGCAAGGGCACCTAAAGATAAAGCTCTTGTTGCCGAAATAAGCGGTGTCGTGTCCATATCGAGTTTGGGAAAGGGTATTATAAGAGTTGCGATAAAATCTGTCAGCGGTGAAGAAAGGCTTTATAATGTTCCGTTTGGAAGATATTTCCTGGTCGGTGATGGAGAATACATAGAGGCAGGAGAACCCATTACAACTGGGGCAATTGATCCACATGACCTTTTGAAAATCAAAGGGAAGGAATATGTACAGGAATTCTTATTAGATAAAATACAGCAGGTTTACAGACTCTCCGGTGTGAAAATTGATGATAGGCATATAGAGATTATTGTAAGGCAGATGATGAGAAAGGTTCAGGTTCAGGATCCTGGCGATACACCGCTTATTGTTGGAAATATAGTAGATCTGTCGCAGATTAAGGAAATTAATACAGAGACCGAAAGAAGGGGTGGAGAACCCGCAAAGTATAAACCTATTTTGCTTGGTATCACGCGTTCCTCACTCAATACAGAGAGTTTTCTTGCTGCCGCCTCATTCCAGGAAACTACAAAAATTTTAGCAATGGCAGCAATTGAGGGTAAAAAAGATAAGCTTACGGGATTAAAGGAGAATGTTATAATTGGCAATCTCATACCAGCGGGTACCGGGTTAAAAGAATTCAGGAAAATAAAGTTATTGGCTGAAGAGGAAGAAAAGAAAGTATCAGAGGAGGATATTTCCACAAAGGAAAAGGAGGAAAATTTTTAGAAGTTTTTTTGTTTCAGTATTGAAATTTAAAAAGTTCTTGACTTAAGCGGAATTTTAGTGTATCATATAACACCTAACGGATAAAGAGGAGGAAGTATATGCCTACAATAAATCAGTTAATAAATAAGCCTCGGAAAATGAGGCATAAGAAGTCAAAATCCCCTGCTCTGGGGGGGAATCCGCAGAAAAGAGGGGTTTGTTTAAAGGTTTATACAACAACGCCCAAAAAACCGAATTCCGCTCTCAGAAAGGTAGCGAAAGTTCGTCTTTCAAATGGTAAGGAAGTGGTGGCCTATATTCCGGGAGAGGGTCATAATCTGCAGGAACACTCTAATGTACTTGTCAGAGGTGGCAGGGTTAAAGATTTGCCCGGTGTTAAGTATCATATTGTCAGAGGCATTCTTGATACCAGTGGAGTGGAAGGAAGAAAGAAATCCCGTTCTCTCTACGGAGCAAAAAGGCCCAAATAGCATTAAGGAGTAAAATATGAGAAGAAGAAGAGCACAGGAAAGAGAAATTTTACCAGACCCGAGGTTCGGCTCACTTCTCGTTGCCAAGTTTATCCATAGTATAATGTGGGATGGAAAGAAATCTCTGGCACAGAGAATATTTTATCAGGCTATGGAACATATTGAGAAGAAAACCGGCAGAAGTGGGTTAGAAGTGTTTGAAGAAGCATTCAAAAATGTAAAGCCAGTTTATGAAGTGCGGCCCCGAAGGGTTGGTGGTGCTACATATCAGGTACCAGTAGAAGTACGGCCACACAGACAGCTCTCTCTTACAATAAGATGGATACTAAAATCCGCTCGTGCACGTGGCGAGAGAAGAATGTACGAAAGATTGGCCAATGAATTGATTGATGCGGCGAACAGTACTGGTTCATCCATAAAAATCAAGGAAAACACGCATAAGATGGCAGAAGCCAATAAGGTTTTTTCGCATTACAGGTGGTAATCTCATGCAAGTATCCTCTCAAACTGCTGAAAATCTGCAGAATATACGCAATATTGGTTTTGCTGCTCATATAGACGCAGGCAAGACCACTACAACGGAGAGGATACTCTTTTATACAAAGAAAATACATAGAATTGGAGATGTTGACGAGGGGACAACCACAACGGATTGGATGGAAGAAGAGAGGGAAAGAGGTATAACTATTGTAAGTGCTGCTGTTACCTGTTACTGGAAGGACCATAGAATTAATATAATAGATACACCTGGGCATGTGGATTTCACAGCAGAGGTAGAAAGAGCATTCAGGGTACTTGACGGACTTATTATAATATTTGACGCAGTTGCAGGTGTTCAGCCTCAGTCCGAATCGGTTTGGTATCAATCTCAAAGGTATAACATACCGAAGCTATTTTTTATAAATAAGATGGATAGGCCTGGCGCGGATCCATTGAAGGTATTGAAAAACGTGCATGAGAGACTCAGCAAAAAAGCCGTTCTTATACAATTGCCTGTTTTTGAAAGTTCAAAATTTGTAGGCATTATAGATCTTGTTAATTTAAAAAGATACATATGGGATATTGACGAAACTGGCGAGAATTATCGCATGGATAACCTTGAAATGGACAGCTATATATCTAAGTTTTACGAACAGCTCATATATCACATCGCTGAGTACGATGAAGCTTTATTGGAAGAGTACCTCTCAAACGGTTATGTGAATCCTGATATGGTTAAAAAAGTTTTGAGAGAGAAGGTTATAAAAGACGGTTTGATTCCTGTTTTTTTAGGAGCATCGGCCAAAAATAAAGGGGTGCAGCCTCTTCTGGACGGTATTGTGACATACTTGCCCTCACCGCTTGATTTACCTGCAGTGAGGGGGAAAGATCCTCGGACCGGGCAGGAAATTGAGCGTGAACAGCGCTCGAACGAAAAGTTCTCTGCCATTGTATTTAAAATTCAGTTTGAAAAAGAAACCAAAGGAATAGCTTTTGCAAGAATATATTCAGGTAGAGTAAAAATTAACGAAAAGGTATTAAACGTCAATAAAAATGTACCAGAAAGAATAATGCGAATATACCTTATGCATGCTAACAGAAAGATGCCTCTTCAAATGGCAGAAGCTGGGGAAATAGTAGGGCTTGTTGGGCTTAAACATGTTTCTACTGGCGATACGCTTTCTGATGCAGAATCTCCGATTGTTTATCCTGGTGCAAATTTTCCTGACCCTGTGGTTTCACAGTATATTGAACCTAAAACTATCAAAGATATGGAAAAACTTGAAGAAGCTTTGAGAATCCTGAGCCTTGAAGATCCCACGTTTTATGTTAAAAAAGATTCTGAGACAGGCCAGCTTTTGATACACGGAATGGGCGAATTACATCTTGAGATAATAACGGATAGGATTAAAAAGGTTTTTGGTGTGGATGTAAAAACAGGGAAGCCCCAGGTTTCATTTAGAGAAACTGTAACGGAATCATACTGTCATGTCGAGCAATTTGACAGGGTGCTCGGGGAAAGTAGAGAAATAGGATATTCAGAAATTTGTGTGGAGCCCGGAGGAAGCGGAAGCGGCTTGCAAATAGAGATAAAAGAAGAATTGATAGAGAGTGATGTAAATTTTATAAATAAAATTGTAAGAGAATCACTGGACTTTGGACCTGTTCTTGGATATCCCGTAACTAATATAAAAATTATTATTAAAAAAATGGGTGGTGTTGGAACTACGGCTTTTGGAAATGAGCTTGCATTAAGGCATGGTATTGAGCAGGCAATAAGTAAGGCGAAGCCCGTTTTACTTGAGCCTTATGTAAGAGTCGAAATAATATCACCTCCGGAATTTGTGGGTGAGATTGTAGGAAATTTGAGTGGAAAGGGTGGAGAACTCGAATCTATAAGCCCTTTAAACGAAAATGTTACCCAAATCACAGCTCATGCATCCTTGCGAAGCATGATGGGATTTGCAGTTCAATTGAGGAATATGACACAGGGAAGGGGAACTTTCTGGATGAAAGTAAGTCACTATTCTCCTGTGAAAGAAAAAATAACAGATAAAACATAGAGGAAATATATAGAAATGGAGGTATGAAATATGGCTAAAGAGAAATTTGAGAGGACAAAGCCACATCTAAATGTTGGGACTATCGGACATGTGGATCATGGTAAAACAACACTGACAGCGGCCATAACAAAGGTCCTGTCACAAAAAGGGCTTGCTACTGAAATGGGATATGATGATGTTGCTAAAGCAGATGCGAAATTGTTTAG
>JALTEL010000625.1 GCA_027073945.1 Caldifarciminota bacterium
GAAAATCCTGGCTTATGAAGAAGCTCTGCAGGTTTATACTCGAAAATGGGTTGAATAACTTCAGGGCAATAACTGATGAAGAACTATTCATTCGGATTTTCAAGATGGACATTGAAGACCTTGAAGATGATGAGATGGCAATGCTCCGCAATCTTGCACGCGCTTCAATGCATGCCCCGGCAGATATCAAAAAAATTGCAAACTTCGAAATGGGTAAGAGCTCTGAGGAAGACATCGCTAGGGACAGAAAGATTCTCGAAAAACTGGAAGAGAAACGACTTGTCATGAAAATCGGTGAGAAATACGCTATATACCACGACAAGTTGAAAGAGTACATCATAAAATACGAACTAGGAGACGAGGAAAGGGTGAGAATTCAAGCGGAGGCGTACATGGACTTCCTGCTAGGAAACTCATCACAGGGGATTCAGGGGCTCATAAAAGAGGGGAGATATCAGGAAACGGATACTGTTGTAAACTTCATAGTCGAAATAACAAAAGAATATCCGCTTATTAGAAAAGAGGCTTTGAAGAAAATTGTGGATGCTTTTCTCAATGAGGCAAGAAGAAGGATCAGGGAAAATGATGGGATGAATGCCTACAAGAGCATCATAAAAGCTGTGAGAAATCTCAGTTGGATAGAAGATAAGGAGTTTTTTAAAGAGAAAGCTGAGGAAATACTAGGTATGTCTGGAAAAATGTGGGCCATCGATTCAGAAAAGACCAGCGAAATCTTGAATAAAATCATAGATGTATATGATAGTGAAAACAGTCACGAAGGGATGAAAAATGTTGCATATATTTTGCTTAAAAACGGAGATGAAATGCTAAAACAGGAGAACTACGACGCACTTCTAGTCATATACTATTATATTACATTTGATTACCTATATATGCGTTTTTTTGTTGACGAATTATATGCTAAAATAAATGAATGGACCGAACGCACAGAAAAAATTGCTAATGAGGTTCTGAAGGAGATTTTTAATAGCGTGGGAAAATTGCTTGAGAAAAATGAAGTTGATTACAGCATAAGATTGTACTCATATATCGGACGGCTACTACCACACATTGAGCATATAGATGAGGATGTGGCGAAAAGTGGGCAAAACATTTCAAAGAAGCTTTTCGACGCAGCAGAGAAATTGCTTGAAACAGGAGAACATAAGAATGTTAAGAACTCCTTTATTGCCTACGGAACTGCGGAGTGGTTATACAAGAAACTTGGAGACATGAAAAAAAGAAAAAACTGCGTGGACAGGATGTTCTATGTTGCAGACCGGCTATTTGCACTCGGGAAACCTAATGAAGGAGTACACATTTATAAAAAGACAATTGAATATTTTGGAGATGAGGAGAAAATAGAGTGGGCCGAGAAGATTTTTGGTGTTGCAGAAAGTCTATCTATGCGATTGCTTGAGGGAGAAAGTGGCTTTCAGTACTATATCTTGAAAATTTACGAGAGCGTTAAATCAGCATACAAAGAAGTTGAAAAAGATGAGAAAATAAAAAGTTCGGCGGAGAAAATTTTTATTGTTGCAGATATCCTACTCCAGTCATATCAATATGAGACGGGAATAAAGGTTTATAAAATTGCTGCACACATATATATGGGGCCAATGGACAGGGAGAAGTTAAAAAACTGTGCAGACAAAATTTTTGAGATTGCCGAGAAATTAGCAGAGGCAAAAGACAATTGGATGCACCAATACGCCGCCAGATTGATTTATTCAAATCTCGCAAAGGCATACAAGGAATTCGAAGATGACGAAGGTATTAAAAACTGTGCAGATGGGATTTTTGGTGTTGCAAAGAAGTCTTTTGAGGCGAAAAGATTCTCGGACGCTGCGAACGACTACGGAAACGCTGCGTTATTATACAGAGAACTAAAGCATAAAGAGAGGATGAAAGAGTGTGCACAGGGAATTCTTGAGTCAGCAGAAGCATTGCTTGAGGCCGAGATGTACCATGACTTATTTGCAAGATACCTAAATGCTGCATGGATATATGAAGAACTCAGGGATGAAGAGAAGGTGAAAGGAGCGCAAAAGATTCTCAGCGCCGCAGAGAAGTTGCTTTTGGCAGGCGAATACCATGCGGCTCAAGAACTCTGTAGTAGGGCTGCCGAAATATATGTGGAACTAAAAGAAGGAGAAAAGCTGAAGGGTGCGGAGAATATTCTCGGGGTCGCAGAGAGCTTAATTGAAGCAAAGAAGTACGCTGACGCGGCAGCTGTGTATCTGGCTGCTGCCAATATATACAAAAACTTAGAAACTGAAGAAAAGGGAAGAGGCGCAGAAAAAATTTTCTATGCTGCAGAAAAATTGGTTGAATATAAAGAATATTACTATGCGGGGAGGCTATATGAGGACATTGCAATAATATACACAGAGCTCGGTGACAGCCAAAGGCTAGAAATGTGTGCAGATAGAATTTTCTATACTGCAGAAAAGTCAAGTGAACTCAAAAAATATCGGAGCGCTACGAATTTATATGAAAGTGCTTCGAAAATTTACGAAGAACTAAGGAATGAAGAGAAAATAAGAAACTGTGACGAAAATATTTTCTATGCTACGAAGAAGTCCGTTGCAGCAAAGGATGATTATGATATTTATAACAAAACTTATGAAATCTACGAGAAACTTGGAAACAAAGAACAGCTGGACTTCTATGTGAAAAAAATTTTGGAAGATGCAGAAGACCTCGTTAAAGCCAAAAAGTATTATAAGGCTGAAAAGGTCTTCAAAGTTGGTCTTGACATATACAAAAAACATTCAAGAGATGAAAGAATGGAAAGCTGTATTGAGAGAATTTTTGAGGCTGCTGAGAAGATACCGGACTCGAAGTATAACACAGGGCTTTATCAATTTATTGTGAAAACAACCGAAAAAGCAGAGGGCAAAGAAAAAATGGATAAATGCGCAGAAAAAATTTTTGAAACAGCTGATGACTTGTTTGGGGCCGAAAAATATCTTTATGCTGTAGAGCTCTATGAAACTGCTGCATGCACATATAAGGACCTAGGCGCCGTCTCCAAAATAAAAAACTGTTCCAGAAAAATTCTTGAGTCTGCAGAACTCCTAGGTATGAAGTTGAAAGGAATCACAAAAGATTACTATGGCAGCTATGGCAGAGAACTAGATGAACCATATGATATTAAAAATGCATATCAGATCGCTGCTAAAGTCTCTAAAGAACTCGACTGCGAATCTAAAGCAGAGAACGCAAATAGTATTGTGTGGGGCGCAGATAACTTGTTAGAAGCGAAACAATATTACATTGCCAAAGATGTGTATCTCATTGCCGCAGAGTTATACAAAGAGGTAGGAAATGAAGAGAAGTTTGCAAGATGTACGACCAAAGTAGAAGATATTGGAAAGGTGCAAACGCAGATAGGAAAATACGACACCCAAATATATGAAGATCTAGCAGAGGAATACCTCAGAGGAGAAAAAAAGGATTCTGCAATATACTCCTATGTTACTGTCGGTGATCTAAAATTTGCACATTCTGGAGAGTTTAAAGATGCCCTAGAAAACTATATAAAAGCTCTCTCCGTGTCTATGTTCGGCTGCAAGGCTGTAAAGAAGAATGAAGAAAATATCTAACTATAGTTGCGGGGTGAAAAATCCTTTTTCTGCTACCTTAAGGGAGAGAGAAATATTCGGCAGCAAAACTCTCGTTAATACGTGTGCGGAAGTTGCCGTCTGAAAATAGTTTGTGAAATTGCGAATCGGGTGCCCAATCTACAAACTGAATCATGATTAGGAAATCACGATTATGGTGTTCATGGTTTCTTTTGGAGGGCTATAGAACTCTGTTTAAATATCTGCTGTTATGTTTGACGCTTATTGAGCATACAAAGTTCAGGATGGGAAAATAAGTGCATACTGACCGTCCTGAGCATATGCTTAAAGGTGAACGAGTTTGGGTGGTGAATCCACCCAATACTCGCTCGTGCCCATCACATGTGGCAGAGAGTGATGTTTGCGGAATAAGGTGGTGCCACCACCTTTGCCGGTTCCTACCCGCTATTTTAGCGGCATCCGCCGAGCAACACTCTGTGGAGTGGGCGATACGCACGAAATCCGGCCGCCCGCATTGGGAATTCGTGCCAAAAACACACCCCTAAGCTCCTGCCGTAAGCATGTTCCGCCACCCATCCACTCAAGCGTGGAGAGAACAGTACGCACGAACTACTGCGGCTCCTCACCATTGAGCACTCCGTGCCAAGAACACACTACTTGCCTTGCCGTAAGCGTGTTCCGCTATTTTCCCCACTACAGACCAGCAGGATGGGCCTGTTTGGTTTGTGTCCAAACCACTGGGTTGTTACGTTTGTAACATAACTTATATCTGTTGGGCCTATTTATAGTTTTCTTGTTACAACTCCGTGCCTTTAAGTCATCTCATTTAATGTGAAATGCAGATAGAATCCTGTAAAAATTAGTGGGTGAACGAGCTTGGGTGGAAAATCCACCCAACACTCGCTCGTGTCCATCACAGGTGGGAGAGAGCGGCGTTCTATATAGTACACCTTTCCTCAAATCCACTGCCAAATGGGGCCTATTGCCCGCTATCGAAGATTCCGCTCTGTGGGAAGATGAATGCAAAAACACGTTATACTCGGCAACGACATTCATGCCCCCAACTCGCTACAAGCCCTCGCCCGTAGTGTGAGTTGAGTCTCACCTAACCACTCATTGTGGAGGGTGAAATCACAAATATACGCTAGTCCTCGGCAGCGATATTTATGCCACAGACCTTTGCGAGGCAGTGGGTCAACAGCGCAGGTCTGTCACCCGTCCACTACTGCCCATCTGGATGGACCTATTTGGTTTGTGTCCAAACCACTGGGTTGTTACGTTTGTAACATAACTCACATCAGTTAAAGCTATTTATAGTTTGTCTTTTGGCTAAATATCCTCCAAAAAACTGATGTCCTCGGGGAAACCAGTTAAGACCACTGAACCGTCCTCCTTGATTCTTATTTCGCATATGTTCTCTGAAGGAACATACCTGTTCATATCTGGATTATTTACAATAATTTGCTGATTGGAAGAAGCTATCCAGTTCATCTCATCGGTGTGTAACTCCTGAACATATCTCCCGGATATGATGATGTCTGCCATCTCCCAGACCTCTTTCTGTTCCTTGTTCAACTCATCTTGTGTGAAACCGGTAAAAAGAAAAACAGAGAGTTCGAGGTCTTTTACCATACTTACCAGTTTTTTAAGTGGGCCCGATTGCAGTAACGGTTCCCCGCCAGAGAATGTAATTCCAGAAATATGATTGGTGTTCACCGAATCTTTTATAACTTCAATAAGTTCGTATATGGGGGTTTTCTTTCCCGCCCCTAGTTCTTGAAATTCCGGGTTGATACAATTTACACAGTTAAATGTGCATCCTTGAAGCCATATAACAAAACGCTTTCCTGGTCCATTTGCAACACTACACGGCAATATTGCGGCAACATCCAGAGTTTCACGGTCCGGCTCCATTTTCAATACTCCCTCTTTTGAAGCACAAGTTGTATAGTTTTTCCAACCCTTTTTTCGCTCACTGTATAACCTCGTTTCTTTGCGCTTTCTATTATTTGATTTCTTCTCTCTTCTCTTGCCAGTCTGTTCTCTTCCTCAATTCTCTTCCTTTCCTCTTCTTCTTTAATCTTTCTCAGTTTTTCAGAATAGAGTGAGGAGTAGTGTTCCATAAGTTTATTCTGCCAGGTCTTGTTATATCCTCTACTATCGTAGTCACTGACCACAAATTTATACCCGGACGCGGTCTTCTTAAATCCCAGATCATTTGACGCACTACCAACGAACTTTCGGCGTATTACAATGTTTGCGGTGTTATTTCTTAGGGATCCCTCATACCCCTCCAGTTTAACAGCCTCTTTGTGTATCTCTATCATTTCCTTTGTAAAGCCCATCTCTTCGAGTGCCTGAATCAAACATTCCTCATCCAATATGGGCATAGCTACCTCCATATATGCGCTCATTTCCGTCCCCCCACACCTATCCTTTTGCTTATTCTTTTTGAGGCTCTTGCGTAGAACTCGGGTTTTTTCTTTATGTCATTTACAGTTCCCACATCTTCCATTAGCTCCTCAACCTCTTTAATACAAGCTTCTCCCGTAAAGCCGTGTGCCTCTACATCTATGCTTCCATCCTCTTTTATCACTATATCTATTTTGTACTCTTTCATTTTATCCCTCCTCTCTGTAAAACGATACCACTTCTGCACCATCTGCACCATATTTTCTAGCTTCTTTAAGAGCATCTTGAACCTTTTGCCAGTCTTCTATTACCAGGTATTTTTTTCCACCTTTTTCAGAATAGAGAATCCCACTGGCCGGTAGCGGCAATTTCGGCGGTTCCGGCAACTCTATATCTTCTGACAGATAGTGCTCGACTTTGCTCTTCCTTTTATCTTTTTGTTGTTTTGCCAATCTCTGCTCTCTATGTTTGAATTCAAAAGGCTTCGACACCAGTTTCTCCAAGTTTGCTATTTTTTTATCAATTTTTTTAAGTTTATTTTTGTCTTTTTCCTCTTTTTTCTGTTTTCGCAGTTCCTCAATCTGTTTCTTGAAACTCTCTTTCTCTTTTTCATAATCTTTTCTCTGCTTTTCCTCTTCGATGCGCAGTTCCTCTCTCTCTATTTCTTTTTTCTCTTCCTCCCAGAGCTCAATTACTGATTGGATTACTTCCTTAAGTTTCTTACTTTCATCATTTCTGCGCTTATGCCACTCAAGAGCATCCAACCTTTCCAGTTCTTTCCTGTACCTTTCTGCCCTTGAGCGGATACTGGATAACTTATCTTTAATTCGGGGCAATTCTTGGATATTCTTCTCAGACTTCTTAATTATGGTTTCAGCCTGTTGTTTATATCCTTGAATCATATGCCGCAGGTCTTCGACATACTTCTCCCATCCATCATAAAGTTCATCTTCTTGCGAACCTTTTGGAAGGTAGGGGGGGTGTATCATCCATTCAAATTTCACATTTCTGGCAAATGGAGGCAGCTCAGGGAATTTGTCAGGCACCTGTTGTTTTGTTTCTTCAAGTGTTAGCATTTCTTTGAGGTAGATATCATCTAATTCCCTAGTAATGGACTCCTTCACAACATCCCATGAATCCTGATAAACCATGCTCTCAACTTCCAGCTCTCTCAAACGGATTTCCCGTTTCAAAGTATATGGATAGATTGAAGAATCATTTATTTTCTTTATTGTTTTTGCATCGTTTATTGGATATTCCATCTTAAGTTTCTTCGGGCCGAAGGACTTTAGTATCGCAATCTTTGTCCTGTAAAACAAAATTTCCGGCAAATCCAGGGCGTTTTTCATGCCAAAATACTCTGTGTTCTCTTTTAATTCTATTTCTGGATAGACAGCTTCGATGCCATTAACATAAATCTTTGGAGCTCTGATGCCAATTTCTATCGCATCCCTGGAGCAAAACTGGGCAGAGGGGTTTGCATCATCCAGAATGTAGCTTTCTCCAAAGGAGAAATTACCTTTGATATGAGGATGGAAGGGATCTCCGGCCAAACTCGGCTGGTGTAACTGTCTTGGGGCCTCCAATTCAGATGCATCAGCAATTTCGTATTTTGCATCAGATGAAAAAATCAGATTGAACCATTGTGCTGCCTGCTCTGCAAGATTTTTATTAAGTTTAAGTCCTATGCTTTGTGTTGGTGAGCAGAATCCATAAGATCCAGCATTAATGATTATTAGAAGCGGTAATGGAAATGAGACACTTCTAATGAGAGATTTGCCTGCCAAAACCTTCAATTTTTGTCTTTTGTCGGCCACCGCATCTTCTGAAATGACAATGTATATTCGTCGGTCAAAGGATGCTAAATTGACTATGCTCTTCAAAAATTCATCATATTTTTCATCCAGATAAACGGCGGGGAGCATTAGTCTAATCATTCTAATATCCCTTCGTGAATTCAAATGCTCCATAAACTCGAGAAGCTGAGTTCTGTTTTCGAGCGGAAAATTCATCTCTTCTCCCGTAGGAATCCATACATTTTTCAAGCTTTTATCTGGCTGCTTCTCTATGCGTGAATTTGATTGTGGCGTCAGTGGCCTCGGGTAACGCTTATTCATTGCTGTCCCTCCCAGTCTTTCTTAATATATTCAACAAGGGCCGAACGTACTGGATCATCAGAAACTTCTTCTGCCATTAACTTTTTCGAGGAGATGTCGCTCCACAATAACTTTCCGTTCTTGTTTTTGGGGTGTACAAGGTTGTGAGTGAGCTCAAACAGCCAGACATTGTTCCGTCTATTCATAACAACATATCTCCCATGAACCGAAGTCTTGCCATATATCTCCCCATAATCTTTTATGTGTGTGTTTCCTTTTAATTTTGGGATATGCTTGGCTCTTTTCAAATCAGTTACCAGTGTGAGTGCTCCCCCAAATCCTTCATCTCTTATTGCCTCAACCATTTTCTTTGCGTTTTCGGCATTGTGTTCCAAAAACATGTGTTTATCCACATAAATCATTTTCTCAATTGTTTCCAATCGGACTCCATAGAATAGTTTCCTAAAAGCCTCTGGATAAGAGAGGTCGCTGCCGGAAATTATTACCTCAGTATCTTCTTCCTCTCTCTTCAGGTCACCACTGGCTGAAATATACCAGAATAGCTTTCTGTTACCACTGTCCCACAGTTCTTTTCTTTCTCTCTGTAGGTCTATCTCATCGGTGTCGAATTCCTGAAGAATAGGGGTTTCCGACCGTATGTCAGTTAGCATGGTATCCAATTCACTGCTGCTAATGTGTTTATTTATTTTTTGCGTCGCCAACCACCACAACCATTTTTTTGCAGCTTGACTGTCATAGGGACAGATGGGTATATCTTCAAAAGAGGCCTTGAATTCCTGACCCTCAATTTCAATTGAATCCAGCTCAAGATGAGTGCGGAAGGACTGGCGCTCTTCGCTACTGATTGAAGCAAAATCCATTTCAATTGCTTTTATTTTTGAGTTCCATTTTCTGTGTTTATATGCTGGCAGATTCTCAATCATATGGGTTTTTATTAGATTTTCAAGGTCACGAAATTCAAAAATGTGCTCCGGTTCTATGATTAGAGCCATTTCACTTTTTCTAGAATCTGGCATTTTGAATTTTCCAGAGATGTGAAGTCTTTCCACAAGGCCTGCAGAGCCGTTTCCCGTCTCAATTTTCCATTCGAGAGAGAGTTTTGATCGGTATTTTTGAACTTCCTCATATGCCTGGATAACCCACTTCCTAGATTCTTCACCGTTAGTGTTAACAATCTGGCTTGTCGCTTCTTTTTTCACCTTTGAACTGGAAATCTTTGGTATCTTTTCATGCTCGACCCAGTTCAGTATCCTGAAAAAGTCCCCATCTCTCAAGAGAAAATGCCCCTCCAATCCCCATATAATATATGCCCCCTCTTCTTTCATGAAAACATATCCATTTTTTGAACAGCTTTCTCCTTCCTCGGTTATGGAATTGCCCTTAATCAGACCAAAATCTTTCAGGTTTCCTTTCAAGACCTCGGCATAAGATTCTTCTGGCAGGTCAAGAGCCTCTTTAATTCTTGTATTGTCAAATCTGCCATCCTTCTGAATCATGGAGCATAACCACTTTAAATCCTCTCTTTTCTGTTTTCTCTCCATGCTGGACTTTGCATAAAATGCCTTCACATTAACATCCTGTTTCATTGTAATCTCCATTATTTCATCTCCTACCAATCACTCTTGCGTTCTTTGCTATGATTTTCCAAGCCTCCACTTCATGATTACTCTGAGCATTCCCTGAAAAGTATTTCCAATTTCCAAAGATTACAAGCTGAAGTCTTGCTCGGGTTATTCCAACATTTATACGATTGTAGCTGTCCAAAAAGCCCATATTCCATGGATTTCTCAGAGACAACAGTACAACATCCGCCTCCCTTCCCTGAAACCTGTCTATCGTTCCAATCACAATCTCAAGGTTCCCCTTCCTGAATCTGTTCTCTCTCTCCTGTTTGGTCCACTCTTTAACCTTTTTCTTTAGCAAGTATTCCTGCCCTCTGTAGAAACTAAGGAGTGCAACACCCCAGCGTGGTTCTCCTTTTTTCCCCTGCGGAGGATGTTTTTCTGCCCACCTATAAAATTCTTTCAGAAACGCAATTATTTCAGCTGCTTCTTCCGGGTTCCCACCCTTATCATCTTTTTGACCAACTACATCCTTCCATCCCATAATCGGATATTTTTTATCCTCAGGGAATGTGAATCCCCATTTTTCTCTCCGCCCATTAATCAGAGATGAGGTCTTCAGCGCCTCATTTTCATAAAAGTACTCCTTGGGTATCTTTGCAATCTGTTCTTCCATTCTGTACTGGAAAACCATCATTCGATGTCTTTTTTCCCACATTTCTGGATAATTCTCAAATCCCTCTGAAAGAAAGCTTATTCTCTTTCTGTTGTTCACGGGAATGCCTTTTTGAAGAGATTCCAGAATTGATGGAAACGCTATTTCCTTTATCTGATTAAGGCCCTCCTCTATCCCAGAAGAGTCCGTAGGAGAGAGTATTTCTATATCCTTTTTTAAGCGAGATAAGTTTTTGTTATTATCTCCATACCTCGATAGAGTCAACTCGTATATTCTTTTTGTTCGCCATACCCATTCCTCTGCCCATGTTTGCTTGTTGAAATATTTGCTATTAAGTTCTTCAAGTTCTTTATATGTTTTGTAGTACTTATTTCGTTCCTTGTAAGGCTTGTTTAATAGCCTGTTCCTTTCATCGCTTACTTGCAGCCATCTTTCATGGCGTCTATTGAAAATATTATCCGTCTTCTTCTTACCCAACGGCATGGCAGAGGGCGGCAGATATGGAGTTATTGCTTCATAGTCTCCATTCTCTACGAGAATCCATGTTGCAAGAGACAGATATGCAAACTCTTTTATGTTGTTGAATAAGGATGGAGGGGGGGAGATTCTTAAAATTCCTGCATCCTTCAGAGCCTGTTCATTTTCAGAACTGCTGGAAGAAACAAGAACAATCACCTCTGGCAATTTTCCACGAGTTTTATCTGGTGGTAGTTTTTTCCGGGCTATTACTTCTTTTACAATGTGATCAATTACTTTTGCATTATCAACAATGAGCCACTGCTCATCTATTTTAGGTGGTTTCCGATATGTGGATAACCGGAATAAGTATAGAAGTGCCCTCTGATGCTCTTCTCCAAATCCTTCAAGGAACTCTACATTACCCGCTATTTCCTTTTCCTCAGCATATGGGGACAACTGTCGTATGTCCCCTACAAGAATCCATTTTTTGGCAAAAACTGCGGGATACAAAAATTCCTGAAAAGTTGTTTTGCTGCTCTCGTCTATTATGAGATAGTCAAAAAGAGGCAGTGCAGGGTGCTTTCCATCAAGTTTCATTCCAGGATGGGCGCCGAGACCAGTGGTTGTCCCGCAGACAAGGTTTGTAGATTTCAATACAATCTGTTCACACAGTTTCTCGTCTAAGCCAGTCTTCTGGGCAATTCTCTGTGTCAGTGCCCCCAAATGTATTTTACGCAACTTTTCATCCACCCTCCTTTCATCACTCCCAATTCTCACTGCTGCAACGACATCTTTGCACTTTTCATTATCTATTATTCTCTCAAGAAGGTTATCTGTTGCATAATGTGTGTTGGAAACCATAAGGACTTTCTTTCCTCTTTTAATAAGTTGGTAGGCCAGTTCTGCAATAAGAGTTGTTTTCCCGGAACCCGGGGGCCCTTCAAGAAACGAGTAGTCTGGAGTATCTATGGATAGTTTCACGAATTCTCTCTGCACATCCGTACCCTCTACATCTATATTTGTCAGGAAGGCCCAATCACTTTCACTTATTTCTGTATGTCGTTTGAAATTAGGAAATCCCTTGGATTTTTCCGGGTTTTCAAAGAGCCTCAGTATGTTTCTCTGGTGTATGAGTGGATATTTTTTTAAGGTATCTACGGCTATTAACTGGTTCTTTATGTTCGTGATATTTTTCGGGAGATACAGGTATTCCTGATTCTCTGGAGGAAGTCTGCCCACCCATATGTGGAAACTATCCTCATCTTTTCTCTCTATTTTTATCCTATCTTCTGGTCCAGAAGGACTCCTAGAAAGCCAAATCTCACCCACACCTTGGTCGAAAAAGGAGTATCTCGGATCTATTGGAGACTTTTCATCATCACCATTATTTTCTGGCTTCATAAGTTCAATCTCGTAGATATTTTTTTCCCCCTTCTTTTTTAATGATTTCAGTCCGAAATGAACCCCATTATCCCTCCCAATAAGGTATTCGTATTCCAATTTCTCTCCGGAATGCTGTTGAAAACCCTTGCCAACCCTTTCTAGCTCAATTTTTTCGGCGCCATCTGGAGAATAAAATATGTTTTCTCCGGACAGAGGGGGGATCGCTTCCACATAATCTATTCCGTCAAGGTGTATCTGTTTTGTTTCTTCATAGGATATGCAGGGACGGACGTGAATCTTAATGCCGGAACTGTTTTCTTTTATGTCTATAATCTCAATTTTTTTATCCTGTATGTCTAATTGATCCCCTATTTTAAGCGAGGGGGGGTTGGCTTTTGAGATTGTGAACTCTCCATTCTCTGTTTTAATCCTCTCTTTTTCACTAGCGAGTTTTTCAAGAATCTCAGTATATTCAGCCATTTTAGGAACAAAGCTATTATTTCCCCGAGGCTCAATTTCGATAGCCCATGGTTTCATATCAATTCCAAAGGAGTTAAAATCCAGATGTTCAATCCCGTCAACAACAAAATTATTACTGAATTCACACGACAACCAGCAATCTAGGGGCTTGAGGGAATAAACAAATCCTTTCTCTTTGATATGGCGCCATTTCACTTTTGCAAAAAGTTGATGCTTTTCAATGCTCTTCCTTGCCATTAGGAGATAATTGTAGAGACCGTCGAGCTGACTTTTGGCCTGCTTTTCTATCTGATCTGCGATGCTGACATTCTTCTCAAGGGCGGCATAGTATATGGACGCCTGTTGTTTTTCCTGATATGTATTACTCTCCATCTCTACAATCCTCACTTATCTTTGATAAAGGGATTTCTTCTTTCCTGCTTTAATTGTGGTATGTCTGGGCTCTTAAACGAAGAGAGGGATTCAGGCTTTCCACTAGATGCTTTTCTAGCTCTAACATCTGCCCATTTTCGGAGATCTGTTATTTCCTCTTTCATAGTAAGAGTTAGCGGTACTATTCTCTTTATAGCTTCAAATATGTCCTCGTCAGACAATTCTTTTTCTTTATTGAACGCTATGTAGAGTGCTTCATTTATTATCTCCTCAATTTCTGCTCCAGAATATCCCACTGTTTCTCCGGCAGCTTTCTCTATGTTAAATTTGGATGGATCCCGCTTCTTCTTTTTGAGATGTATTTTAAATATTTCTTTCCGCTCTTCTTTGTTTGGAATATCCACAAAGAAAATTTCATCAAAACGGCCCTTTCTCAACAATTCCGGAGGTAACTTTGATATGTCATTTGCTGTTGCTATGACAAAAACAGGTTTTTCTTTCTCCTGCATCCAGGTGAGAATAGTTCCAAAAACTCTGGATGCGGTACCTCCATCTGTTGCATCGGAACTTCCAACGCCACTTAAACCTTTTTCAATTTCATCAATCCACAAGACACATGGGGCAAGTGCCTCAGCAACCTGAAGGGCATTCCTGATATTTGTTTCACTCTGACCAACGAGGCTTCCAAACACCCTACCAATATCAAATCTCAATAGAGGGAGTTTCCATTCATTTGCTATGGCTTTTGCGGTTAAACTTTTTCCACAACCCTGAACGCCCAACAGCAGCACTCCTCGAGGTGTTGTTAGACCAAATTCCTTTGCTTCATCTTTAAATCCCTTTCCTCTGTTTTCGAGCCACTCCTTGAGATTGTCCATGCCACCAACCATGTCAAAATCAAAATCCGGATGGAAGTATTCCAGAAGATTTCCCTCTTTTATTATCTGCTCTTTTTCCCGGATTATAATGGGGATTTCTGCTTCTGTTATCTGACCATTTTCCACTGCTGCCTTTGAAAAGGCTCTAGCTGCCTGAATGGTTGTCAACCCCAGGGCTGAATCAAGCACTTCTGGGTAATACTCGACCTGTCCCACTTCTTCTTCAAGCTTATATTGGTCTGCGACGAACTTGAGAGTTTGCTTTATTACTTTCCTGTCAGGAAGGGGAATCTCTATGATAGGGACATCTTTTTGTAGTTCTATAGGAACTCGGGGAGCAGGTGAAAACAGTATTAAATATTTTTTAGACTCAACAGGAAGTCTTGTAAATTCTCTCACCCATCTTATGACTTCAAAGTTACTCTCATCCAGATACGGATGGAAATCCTCCAGAATTACGATGCCTTCTTTGAAATCTAGGCTGAAAAGATGATCAAGTAGATTGATTGGGTCTTCATAAGAAACACTGTTTTCAGAGGTCAATGTCCCATCTCTTTCCATTTTTCTCAAGCCAAAAGAAGATGACCATACAAACACAGGGATTTTCTTTTTCTTATATCCAACGGATTCAATCTCCTCAGAAATCCCCAGCAATGCTGCATGAGCTCTCTCCCATTCATAGGAAACCAGGTTTATTACGTGGGTTCCTGATTTTATGAGAACCTCTAGTTCTTCTATAAAATTTTGTGTCATATGCTACCTCCATATTATTTGTCATTCTTCAATTGCGAGAACCTCCACCAACACCATACATATTATCATTAAAAAGTCTTTCCTTCAAATTAACTCCCAGATAATAATCGTGCAAAACCTTCACCTCCTCGATGGTTTGACTATCTTGGATTTCAGTTCTTCAGGCGTGAGAACCTCAATCCTTCTGCCAGTTTCCAACCTGACTACACCCGCAGCTGCTATGTTCTTGAAATCCGTATCCAGCGTTATTATTCCATCCACCTCTTCATTGTTCATTGCGGCCTGAATGAGGGATAAATCGGAAATAGATGGCTCCTTTTTGCCATACTGCGGTTTGGTTTCCATCAGTTCTGGCATTATTTCATCCACCTCAAACACTATATCAATAGCATCAAGCATTTTCTGGCTCATGTTATGGACCTCATCCAGAATCTTTTTTGTTGTGGCAACACGGATATCAGCTCTATTTATGACCCAACCGGAGATTTTTCCCCATTTCCTATCACCGTTCAGTGCAAAGATAAATATGTTTGCATCAAGGAGGTAGAGTCTCCCGGATTTCTCTGACTTTGACTTTTCTTCCACGGCTGGTTTGTCAGAATGCCTTACATCGAATATCTGCACCTGAGTTCCCTTGGCACAATCATGCACCATCTCTGGATTGCCAGCAGCCAGAACCTCAAGAGGCAGGCTCTTCTTCGCAATTTCACAGACGATTTTCAGACGGCAACTTCCGCACACTTCGTCATCAGCGTAATCGGTTGTTCCGACAATGAGGCCTGGTGCTGCTCTGTCTACCGGTAACAGGGTTTTGAATTTTTTAGACATATCTGACTGCCCCCCTGTGGAAAAGTGACGCTGTTTTTCCCCTGCAAGAGCCAGATGTATCCGAGTTCCAAACGATATACTTCTTCAGCCAATCTCCTCCTTAAACTGTCCGTGAATCGACTTAGAAGGAAATCTGTTTTACTTTAAAAGCATTTTGTAACACGAGATGTGAATATGCTTATATTCTGGTTGTTTTTTAACAATATTGTATTGGGTGCTGTTAATTGCTCCGTATCTTAAAGAGGGGATATGTAAGAAGTACCGCCCAATCTACCACTTCATACCCCCCTCAGAACATCCTCCAGTGTCCAGTAAACCACACCATCCTTCCGCATCTCTTCAATGCACTGCTCCGTAAAGCCGGACTTTGAGACCATCAGGTACCTCTTTTTGAAACCATCCAGATCCGTCAGTTCGGCCTTTCGCTTCAGGTCGTTCAGGGCCGCACAGGACATCTTCCTGTTTCTCCACTTCACCTCCCCGAAAAGGACTTCCCTTTTTCCTCTGCTTATGGCCACAATATCTATCTCCTCGCCCCTGCGTGACCACCATGCGCCGGTTGTTTCATAGCCAAACTCGTTCCTCACCGCCTCTCTCACCGTTTCTTCAAACCTTACCGATGTGAATCTGGGCAATTCATCCAGCGTCCTTTTCAGCGCTGCATCGTAGTTCCCTGTTTCAATGAGTGAGTTCTGGCTGAATACGAAGCGGAACCAGAAATCTATCAGGTTGTTTGAGATTCTGTACCTTGTGCTCTTGCTCCTGCCCTCCTTGGTTACAGGAATGTGGGGAAAGATGAGGCCGAAGTCATCCCTTAGGATTTGTATGTATTTGGAGAGGCTCTCCCGCTTTATTCCCGTTTTGTCGGAGATTGCTGTGAATGTTCCATACCCGTGGGAAATGGCCTCGAGAATGGAGAAATATGTGCTGTAGTTCGCTCCGAAATCCTCAATGAGCATGCCCTTCACCTCGTCCCTGAGCAGCGAAAAATCGGTGAAGAATGACCTCTTCAATACTTCCGGCATCTTTTTTTGGATCAGCCCCTGCTCCTCAAGCATGACATAATACTTCGGGAGCCCTCCGAATA
>JALTEL010000626.1 GCA_027073945.1 Caldifarciminota bacterium
GTTTTTAACCTTCATAATCTCCGCGGCGATAGACAGCGCGATTTCTTCAGGACTTTCACCTCCGAGCTCAAGCCCTACAGGCGAATAGACCCTTTTGTCAATCTTTATACCTTTTTTATGGATTTTGTCAAATGTTAACTTGACTTTCGTTTTGCTTCCTATCATTCCTATATAAAAAGCCTTTGTCTTCAAAGATTCTTCCAAGCATTTCGCATCGTGGATGTGTCCGTGTGTGACAATGACAACAGCAGTTGAATTGTCTATGTCCAGCCTGTCGAAAGATTTCGCATAGGGAGCGTTAATTGCCTCAGCGCCAAACTTTTTTATTTCTTCTGCGAATTTCCGTCTGTCATCCACAACCACACACTTCCACTTCAACACATTGGAAATCTGTGCGAGTTTCTTTCCGATGTGGCCTGCCCCGAAAACGACAAGCTTCAATGGGGGGCTCCACACATCGAAAAAAATTTCGACTTTTCCCCCACAGACCATTCCGGTAATCTGCGAAGAATCTCCACTAGCGTCAAGATCAAAAGCAACAGTCCCAGATTTTCCCTCTTTAAGAAAGCGAATTGCGTGTTCAATTGCCTGCCTTTCAAGCTCTCCTCCCCCGACAGTCCCCTTCGTTCTTCCATCGTTGAAAACAATCATTGAAGAGCCAACTTCAGATGGAGACGAGCCTTCGCTTTTTATAACAGTTGCGATAACAAAAGGCTCTTTCGTTTCCTTTAATTCCTGTAATTGCTCAAAATCGATCATTTAGCCTCTATTTTTTTCATTCTCGAATATTCTTCAGGCGTGTCAATATCTATTATAACACCTTTATCATTGGTTTCAATAGTTAAAATCCCTTTGTCTCTTTTTGGGAAAACCGCCCTAACCCCGCCATTGATATCATCCGGAAGATTAAGAATTTTTGATATGTAAGAGCGCGGGAATATCGGAGGATGGCCGCGCCGTCCACGATATGCGGGAATCATTATTTTGTGTTTTTGCGACGACCACTCCCGGACAATTCTCCGGTATGTTTCTTCTTTCACAGCAGGATAATCCACAGGATTCAGGAAAAAGCCTTCGGATTCAGGACTTATATTCTCAAGGGCTTTTTTAAGAGATGAGAGCATTCCCTTATTAAAATTTCTGTTTAGAACAATTTTTGCGGCATCTAATTTTATCCGCGGATGAAAAAATAAGTTCTCTTGGTGCCATTTCAGTCATTTGTCGATATCCTTTTAGAAATTACTGAAAGCACTTTAAATTTCTTTTTCATTGGCATATAAGTAGCAACAATAAAAAATCCTGCTTCTTTATAAATCTTTACAGCTGGATTATTAGTTCCTGTCCAGAGATGTGTAGTATCAACTCCTTTTGATTTCCAGTAAGCACATGCCTGATTGAAAACTGCGTATCCAATACCCTTCCTTCTGAATTCCGGGTCAACACCAACTGCACCTAATGTTCCTATATTGGCAGAATCAATATAAAGAGGGCCAGCAAATCCGATAACTCTTTCATCTTTTGTTATTGCTATTGCCACTGGGGCAGGA
>JALTEL010000627.1:0-883 GCA_027073945.1 Caldifarciminota bacterium
GTTTAAGGATACCCTTCTGGAACTAGGAGGCAAATTAAACATTCCTCGACTATTTCAAAAACAGATAAAAAGACTACCCATCAGAGAAGAACTGGTAAAGCAATGAGCAAACTGTCTCAATGAAGAGATAAGACGATATCTCCGAGAAAAGTGTGGACTTTCTGATGCCACTATAAAGAAATATCAAATCAGCTGGGATATAAAGCGACAGCGAAACGCCATTCCGGTAAAGAACGAACGAGGCAACTTTGTAAACATTCGATTCTTCAACGCCAAGAAGAATCCCAAGATGATCAACTACGCCGAAGGTAAATGGAAATATGATTCTCTTGCCAGATTATATGATCTTGATGAACTGGTTAAATACAAAGAAAAATAGGTGATCATCTGTGAGGGTGAATGGGACAGACTTCTCCTTCAACAAGAAAAACTTATGGTGGTTACCAGCACTCACGGATGTTCTGTGTTTCGTCCCGAATGGGTTTCCTATTTCAAAGATAAGAATGTGGTCACCATCTATGAATGTGATAAAAAGAGTCGGGCTACAACCAATGCTATGGTTCTTAAGGCCTTCGAGAATCCACAAATCTCTTCTATTAAAAATATCGTTTTCCTTTAAGAGGCGAGAAGAATGATAAAGACATCACAGATTATTTTCGCAAGCGAGGATTTACTAGAGGGGACCTTCAACGAATGATGGATGATACACCTGGTTATAGATATGAAGAAGAAAAAGAGCAATACAAGATTATTCACCTGGATTCATTTACTGAGATCGAACAGAAGGAACTCATAAATAAGAAGGTCCAGTACGAAATTACGGTTTGTGGGGAAACCAGGGAATCCTTCCATGCTGTTGAGGAATTTAAGGCTACCTTCTGTC
>JALTEL010000627.1:893-1543 GCA_027073945.1 Caldifarciminota bacterium
CAAGAAAGAAAAGTATTTTGATTGTGCTGAGACCATAAAGGTTCCTTGTGATTCTCAGGAATATACCGACTCCTGCATGTCCACCAATGTTCAGCTTATTGTTATGCTGAAGTCCTTTTGCCGTGGTTATGGACAGAAGCCTGAATTGGAATTCTAAAACCCACCACCATAAAGGAGTTTTTCTGTCACCAGAAAGTGAATCGTATTATGCAAACAAGGGATGAGGATGGCAATATCGTTCAATTTATTGATAGAAAAAAGCAGGAGTTAATGAAAAAGAAGGTCTACTATCTCTCCTCAAAAAATATAAAATCAGGGAATTTCCTGCTACAGGATACATAAAAACCCATTCTAAAACTCAGTAGGTTACCTTTCTGGTGGAAAAAGTTGATGATAGAATAAAGGTATATCAAAGGAAGACCAGAAACCGTAGGGGTCAACCCTACAGAAACTCTTAACCGGTCCGTCAACAAAGCTGCTTACGGATACACTGAAAAGCATCTCGGTCCCAAAGAAGAGATCGCGATAAAGGTGGCACCCTCTCCAACTGTCTCCGTGCACTCTGGAAGTAACTGACTTCACCCATAATATCACAATTTTAAAGTGGCCTGACAGAGGGAGTGTTTTTTTTCTTCTGAAATTTCTCCTCT
>JALTEL010000628.1 GCA_027073945.1 Caldifarciminota bacterium
TGGAAATTCAAAACAGGGGACTGGATTCACTCTTCCCCTGCTATTTCCTCTGATGGTACTATTTATATAGGCTCAGATGATAGACACCTCTACGCCGTTTCTCCTGATGGAATGCTCGAATGGAAGTATGAGTTAACGGGTGCAGCTATTAAATCCGCTCCATCTATTGATTCGGGTGGTAGAATATATATGGGTGCAGACGATGGATATTTGTATGCATTGGATGCGAGAGGCAAATTGCTGTGGAGGTACCGAACCAATGGTGCGATAACTTCTTCTCCTGCTATTAGCAAAGGAGGGGTGATTTTTGTAGGTTCTTGGGACGGATATCTCTATGCAATAGAGTAAAGTAGGTATCTTGTTTATAAATGTTCTAAGTCTTACTATTTATTTTCTGTAGCACATTCTTTTACAAAGTTATCTATCTCGTTTTTGATTTCCTGCTTAGAATAAAAATTTGGAATAATGATAAAGTCAGTAAGATTGTAAGGCTCAATTCCATATAGTTTTCCGTGAGTTTTGCTCATAAGGGATTCAAAATCGTCCAGAGTGTCGCTTGAACTTTGCTCGTACATAAATATTAACCTCGAGTGATAAGCCAGGTTTTTGTATCTGTATGAGTATAGTATAAGGGATGGGTTTAGTTTCACATAAGGACAGAAATCTCCGCGACGATCAATAATATATAATACAACTTCCTTAAGGTTTACGCCGTCTTTGCACGGAGTATCTGCTGCAAAGCGTATAAACGGATTTATATAATTGTATAAGAGAACATTGTTTTTCCTTAGTGATTCGTATAAGTATTGATAAGCAAAGAGTTTGTTTGGCGCATCCGAGGGGATGCGCTGAGCCTTTTTTGAAAGTTGTTGATATAAAATATGAGACATTTTTACTGTGCGTTCGATAAGGATCCCTTTGTATGTGGCGTATCCTATTGAAAAAAGAAGTGCTGCGACAAGTAAAATAGCGATGAGTTGTTTTCCTGCGAACTTTATAAACACTTTGAACTCTTTTGAATGGGATGCTTTAATAATTTTCTTAATTTTTTGCGTTAAGTTGTTCAATTTTTTGCCTCTTTTGCCATCCCTGTTATGACACCGTAGTCTATAGAAGTTATTGTTATAACCATATTTTTGGTGGGCAGGACAGCTATATAGTACCTCATTGAAATGTTTTTTATTTGATTTGAGAGAGGCATGTTGCCGAGTATGCTTTTCCATGTATTGCCTTTGTCAGCGGATAAGTACATGCCATTGCCGGGTATAAATAAAATTATCTTTGTTCCTGAAACGCTTTGGATACTAAAAAGCGCAGGCCTGTTGAAACCTATTGCGTTTTTGCCATAAAAATCAATGCTAATTGGTTTAAATGTTTTGCCTAAATCTGTAGACTTAAATAAAATCCCGTTCTTAGTAATAGCAATGATGGAAGGCTGCTTTCCCTGTAAAATAGTGAATTCGGAAGGCGTAGAGTGGTCAGTATAGTAAGATAAAGTAAGTTTTTCCCAGGAATTTCCTTCATTTACACTTCTATAAAGGC
>JALTEL010000629.1 GCA_027073945.1 Caldifarciminota bacterium
GTACGAAACTGAATGAGAGCAAACAACACCGCCTAAGCATGTAGAGTCATAGTTCTAGCTATTTTAGGACAGGGGTTCAATTCCCCTCACCTCCACCAATATAACTTCCAATAAAATCCAGAAATATCCAATAGACAACGAAATATAGGGCCTTAATCCATTATCTATGTCCAGTGAAATACAGTAAAGTTTAGGGGCAACCAATAATTATAGGGGCAATTTAAGGGGCATCTTTGTATCATATGAAAAAATACCCCTTAAGGAGTTGCCCCTATGCCTAAAGTGAATGAACCATTAACTGATAGAAAAATAAAAGCGGCTACCGTGAAGACTGGGAAAAAAACAACCAAATTATTTGATGGTGGTGGCTTATATCTTGAAGTAAACTTGAAAAGTGCCAAACGATGGCGATTGAAATATTACTATGGTGGTAAAGAAAAGAGAATATCTCTTGGAACATACCCAACAGTATCATTAAAGGCTGCACGTACAAAAAGAGAAGAAGCCAAACAACTTCTTGATAATGGCATTGACCCATCTCAGAAAAGAAAGGAAAAGAAAGAGCAAGCGATTCAAGTTCAAGAAGAGTCTGAAAATACTTTTTCAAGGTCTGTTTCACTTTATCTAGAACACTTACGTCCAGAGAGAGATGAAAAATACTGGAATAGTGTTGAAAGTGCATTTGAAAGGTTAATCAACCCTATCATTGGTGCAAAAAATATTAATGAAGTTTCACCTAAAGATATTATAGTTGTTTTAAACCATATTCAAAGTAGAGGAACAATAGAGACTGCCCACAGACTTTTTACGCAAATTAGCAGCGTGTTCAAGTATGCTGTTTCTCACGAACTTTCGGATAGAAACCCATGTAGTGATATGGAGAAAAACCATGTACTAAAAAAGGTACAAACACAACACTATGCAACCATTACAGATAATGAGCAGATTGGAAAACTATTATATGATATCAATAAATACACAGGTGCCTATACTGTCAGAATGGCTCTAAGCTTTGCTCCATATGTTGCGATTAGACCTTATAACATTAGATTTGCTCGCTGGAAAGACATTGACTTTGACGCAGGGTTTTGGAAGATTCCTGCTGAAGAGATGAAAACAAAACAAGAGCACATTATTCCTCTTACAAGCAGCTCCCTAAAAATACTTCTGGAAGTACAAAACTTTACTGGTGACGAGGAGTATATTTTTCCAAGTGATAGAAATCCAAACAAACCTTTTAGTGATACTGCTCTAAATAAAGCCCTCACAAGAATGGGATATGATAGTACTAAACTCGTTACACATGGTTTTAGGGCTATGTTTTCAACTATAGCAAATGAACAATCTAATTTTCGCTCTGAGGTGATAGAAACACAACTCGCTCATAAAGTAGGCAATGAAGTCTCAAGAGCTTATAATCGTGCCCAATACTTGCAAGAACGTAAAGAGTTGATGCAATGGTGGTCTGACTATTTAGATGAACAAAAATCAAATTATATCAATCACCTAAAAGAAATCTCCAAATGAGACAACAAAATAAATATGCGCAACACCATTGTGAAAGTGAAATGCTAACCGAGATTTTGAATTGTCCTGAGTTTGATTATCTTCCAAACCTTTTTACAGAAAACTGCCAAACAGTTCCAAGTAGCAGTGACCAATTCACTGAAAGGGTCAAAAATGCGAAGAAAGCCGTAGAACATTGGAATACCAATCCGCAATCTATCGAAAGAGAACCTTATCATTTTATCACGATGCTTTTAGGTAGACAGATATATGAAGAAGTACTTCCAGATTATAAAGATGTCAAGAATGAAGATATTAAAAATAAATGCAAGGGCGGATTAACGATGGAGCATACCATAAAACTTGCCGAGGTAAAAGTTGCATTAGTTTGCAGGTACCTGCGTTTTATCAAAAATGCTCTTGATTCTTACAGAGAAATCATCAAAGAATATAGTAGCCTACCTAAGAAGACACACATCACACAAAAAATAGTTGATGATGAACTCGCCACAAAACTAGCTCTTTCTCAGATGAATCAATCACTAGCAGAACAGAATCCTGATTGTACATATATCTTAACACCTGAAAATATGAAAATCCCCTACCCTATGTTAGACAGTGCTAAAAAAATTGGTATACCCTTTAAAGAGCTTAGGTCCAACTATCCTACTTACCGCTCAGCATTCAGTAGCGACACACAATTCACCTATTGCATCTGGACTTATGCCTATTACTTTTTTGCACATCACTTCACATATGAGAAAAAAGAAGATGCCGCCATTTTTGCCTATAGTACTATGGAGTATATAAAGCATCTGGTTCACAATACTATATACAACCCTCCGATAGAGTCTACCCCCAGAAATATACTTGATGGCATTGGTGAACTTAAACAGCAATCTCCATATCATTTCAACTATCATGATATTTTTCAATGTGATTTTAAGATTGATAGTGACTTTTGTAGCATAGGGATTTATTTTCCAAACACAAACATGTCATATACGGAAAACATACCTCAATAATTCAAAAATCTCCCCTTTTCTTACTGCATAAATAACGGTCTAATCTATTCCGAATAAACCGACTCTTTTTTACTATCACCTTTATTATGTTATATGCGATACTAACAAAGTACAGATGCATCCAGTACCAGACAAATATAACTAAAAGGTAAAAACAATGAAAAATGAAAGATTATTAAGAAAACCTCAAGTTCTTGAGAAGATAGGAATATCAAACAGTACTTTATACTACTTCATTGATGAAGGCACCTTCCCAAAGCCACTTAAGCTTGGTAAGAGAACGGTAGCATGGAAGGAAAGTGAAATAGATGAATGGATAAACAAGCTCGAATACTCAATGGCAAGTGAAGGAGTTACCGATGAATCATAAAACCATCCGCCAGACCATCAAAGCTCATACATCCGACCCACAGGTCAATATCAGATTACTAAAAAGTCTTGGCATCGACATCACGAAAGATGGCTTTTTCAAAGTACGCCCAGATGAGAGAACCCCATCGTGCAAAGTAAATGCCGACGGCTCTTTCCACGACTTTGGCAGCGGAGAACACTATAGTGACATCGTATCACTCTTTTATGACGGATACAACGCTTTTGGTTCGCTCGCAGATACGATGGAGTGGCTTTGCGATGAGCTGAATATTCCTTGGGAGGTGGATAATGGGTAAGCCTAAACCAGATATTGACCCGTCATTGTATAAACTTGGAACAATAGCAGCATCAAAGGTTTCCGTATCACTACAAAGTGATGAATGCCCATTGCACATAGTCAAGCAAGAGTTCAACGATTTTGAGGATTTTGACTGGGACAATAATGCACACAGAAAAGCTTTTTTAGATATAGCACCACAATGGCTCTATGAAGAAGCCCACGAAATTGACCGTGCCCGCTTTCACAATATGGTACGGCACGACCCTGATGAGGATTGTCTGGTTGCGGGATGCTTCGATGAGGAGTTTAATCTTCTATCCTGTAAACACCGGCATAGATGGGGCAAGAAGTGGGTTACAAGAAAAGGTACCCACCCTAACCGTAACCTATTTATCAGGATTCTGCGTACACGGAATACACCAGTATATGTCGTGGAAGGTCATAGAGATGCACTAACAGCTGTATTGCTTGGTCTAAACTGCATTATGATTCCCTTCGCTGGATTCAGGCTCCAAAATCCAATTTTTCTAATCACGGAGACAAACGACAAAGAACTGATATTCATTGCAGAAGACGAAACTGCCTATAGATGTATGAAGCCGATTGCCGAACAGCTTACCCTGTCAGCGAAGGACATCAGTATTATCGAATTAGGCAATACAGCCGAAAAGCTAGATTTGAGCGATTATATCCAACAGTTTAACAGTATACAGGAGGTCATAAATGGCTTGCGAAATAGAAGATAAGACACGGTGGGCAAAGCCCCAAGAGAATCAGACGCTGGTAACTGAAGATTCCCAAAAGGCATTACCCGATAGTGATAGTTGTATTATAGCAAAAAATGCCGCCTTTACAGTCAACAATTGGCTTCGCGACAACGCAAAAGACAACAAAACATTGAAGGAGCTGGAGAGCAGAGGTGCCGCTGTTTGGATTTCCACTGATGGTAACTTTTTTTTCAGACCCATCAATGATAACGGTGCGATAAAAAAGCTTGAACCTACAAAAATGAAGACCGTGTTAAGCAATATGCTTGACAGGGAAAATATCAATATCTTTACTGCCAGCAAAGATGAGATGATTGACATCAAGCGTAATGAGCTGCTGATGTGCGAAGAGCGTTTCACTCCATTTGTGAATAGTGAGTTTTACCAGAAGGATGGGATGTGGTACCGTACCGCCTTCCGTCCAAGCCGATATCTTCAGATTGAGCGAAAACCAGATATATATCGTCATCCAGAAAGGATACTCTGGCTGATAAGTCACCTGTGTAACTACAATGACGAATACTTCAGATGGACACTCAACTGGATAGCCTTCTTTTTCAAGACACTGAAGAAGTCACAGGTCTCCTTAGTGTTCAAAGGCGAACAGGGCACGGGGAAAGGTATATTGTTTGGAGATATCCTCTCTCAGCTATTTGGAAAAGAGTTTTGTGTCGTAGTGGATGACGACAGGCTTGGCTCCAATTTCAAAAACTGGCTGAGTGACAAGCTCTTTTTCAACCTGAACGAGATAGCCCACGATATGCGGGGAAGAAAAAATGTCAAGAACTTTATCAAAATGCTGGTGACTGACCGCAGTATTCAAGTTGAGAAGAAATATGAGAACGCGGCTGAGACAGAGATATTTGGCAATGTGCTGATTACTTCCAATGAGAACTATCCTCTTGAGGTAGAGCCAAGTGATAGAAGATACACTGTGTTTATGACTGGCAAATCTTTAAAAAAGACTGGGGTCGATACGGCACAGTTGATTGAAGATATTCATAATGAACTGGAATCCTTCGCCTATTATCTAAAAACATACGATTGTGATGAAAATCTCTATCATACGGCTTTGGACACACCAGAGAAGCAGGCAATGATTGAGGGTACGACGGACAGGTTCACGCTTTTTGTACGGGCGATTGCCAATAAAGATATAGATTACTTTAGCATTCTGGAAGAGGAGCAGAACTATCTCTACAATAAACTTATAAGCGATTTTAAAAAGGACAGGATATGCCAATCGGACATCAAGCCAGTCTTTGAGGCTATATTCGAGGAGGATATCTCATCCAAAACGCTCTTTAAAAACCTACGGGCCGTCGAGCCGCTGTTGTTCCCTTCCGATAGAAGACTGATGCAAAAAAGCAATGGCGAATACTATTACAAATTGTAAAACGGTGCTGCGTCCCTTGTTTACGTCCCTGTTTGGTAAAAGTTTTACCTGCACTAGGAGTCTGTCGGATTGACCCCGTCAAAATATCCCTCAGCCGACCCCTTATTTTTAAAAAAAGCCATTTTCCAACTATTTTCAAATAATA
>JALTEL010000630.1 GCA_027073945.1 Caldifarciminota bacterium
ATTTGATTGCAGTGCACAATCTCTGTTACAATATCAACGAGTCAATGGGTGATGACATAATACCACTAACTTTTTGACACTCTCGGTTAAAGAAAGTGATGGTAAAATCAGTAGTTCCGAGCGCTTGGAGTTCCGAACAGCTTGAGGCCCCTTGACCTCAATATTTTTCCTAACAATTTCAAACCAACCGGAGAATTCTGTAATCGTGTCTCTAATTTTTCATGAAAATGTTCCAAAAATAGGAAAAAACGCCACATCAAAAGGGATTAACAATAAAGCTCCCGCTACCCGATACTATGAAGGATGCAGTTTTTTTTTAGTTAACCTGCCTTTCACCCGGTATTTAGATAGAGTTTAAATTCGAGCCTTCTCCTTTCATTTTGCTCATATATGCTCCAGAAGAAATCGGAGAATCCCCTCTCTGGCTCTTCGTAATCAGTTTTGGTTTCTAACCTCCGGCACAATTGCCTGTTTACCGTGGCCTTGAAAGAATATGCGGTGATGACAAGAATCATCTTAAGTATGTTCAAGAAATTGTGCAGGATGCACTGGAGCAGGAAGAAAAACAACCTCACAATGGGGGATTTTGAGCATGTGCGGATTTTGAATCTATTCTTCTCCCTGTATCCAGTTTCAATGTTCCAGCGTTTTTTGTATTCCTCAGGGATGACAGACGCAAACTCCTGGACCGACGAGAATTCAAGATTGGTCGCAAACAGGAAGAACTTCTTTTGCCTCTTCGTGTCCTCGCTGGATGGTCTGTAATCCTCATTTGGGATTAGCACAAGGTTGAATACAGGGCAATTCTTGTCCAGGAATTTATATTTCATGATTCCCGGGGCCCAGCCGTATTCATTCTCGTATTCCTCGATCATTCTCTTGATTCTTGAGTTTATCTGTGCGGGCATTATGTATGGAATACCTATGTCATGCAATGCTCTGATTCCGTCTTTGTTGAAGAATTCTCTGTCCATCAGGAGCAGATTTATCTTGATTCCCAATGCCCGTGCCCTGTTGATTGCTCCGTTGATCAGTACTCCATAGTCTTTTAGCATGCCGTATATTGGAACTACATCGATTGTTTGTTTTGGCTCATCGACAATGTCTGCAGTGAACAGTGTAACGCCCCATGTTGTTCCATTTTTCGGCTTAATGCCTCTGACACCTTTTGTGTTTTTGTCGCCGTAATAAGGAATGTTGTGAAAGTCTATGGCGAGGGTATGCGCTTTCTCCTTTCCACCCACCAGAGTTATCGTTTTTTCGACTATTTTCTGGTAAGATTTCTCCATCGCTGGTATCTCTTGTGCCTTTAGATATCCATGTACCGTGTCTCCATTCGGTATCTCGGCATCCGGATAAGTGGCTTTCAAGTCCTCAAAGGAAGCTTCAATGGAATTCGTTGCGGATAGCGCCGCGTGGAGTACTACATCCCACACATCACTTTCCGTATACTTTGCGCCTCTGGGCATCTTTATTAGGCCGCTCTTTATAAGCTCTTCCTTCAGAAAATTATATATTTCTGTTTCTGTTTGAT
>JALTEL010000631.1 GCA_027073945.1 Caldifarciminota bacterium
ATTTGAAGGGATGAAAGCCTTTATGGGAAAAGACGGAAAGATTCGTTTGTTTCGATGGGAAGAAAACGCCAAAAGATTCCGCCATTCTGCCCGGGGATTGTTGATGCCAGAGGTCCCGGACGACCTTTTTAAAGAAGTTGTATTTAAAGCGATATTGGCTAACAAAGAATATATCCCTCCTTATGGTACGCACGGTGCATTGTATGTGCGGCCTTTGCTGATAGGAACCGGAGGAGAACTGGGAGTGAAACCGGCAAAAGAGTATCTTTTTCTTGTTTTTGTCTCTCCCGTGGGTCCTTATTTTAAAACAGGATTCAAACCGGTAAATATGAAGATTTGTCGTGATATGGACCGGGCAGCGCCTCATGGTACGGGTACCTTTAAAACAGGTGGAAATTATGCGGCAGGATTGAAAGCAGTGGAAGATGCTCATAAAGAAGGGTATGCGAATGTTATTTTTCTGGATGCAAAAGAAAAGAAATATATAGATGAATGTGGTCCTGCTAACTTTTTTGCCATTAAGAACAATACCTATATCACGCCTGAATCTCCTTCAATTTTAGATTCCATTACTAATAAGAGCTTGATTAGCCTGGCTGAAGAGATGGGTTTGCAAACGGAAAGAAGGAAAGTGCCGGTAAAAGAGTTGGCTACTTTTGAAGAAGCCGGCGCCTGTGGTACGGCTGCTGTAATTAGTCCGATCTATAAAGTGGTTGATCCTGCCATTGGAAAGGAGTATGTCATTGGCGACGGTAATGTCGGCCCTGTATCCATAGAACTTTATCATCGCCTGACATCTATCCAGGTAGGAGATGAACCGGACTCTTTTCAATGGGTCACTTTTGTAGAATAAAAAGATTGGCGTTTTGATATCTCTCCCATGGGGAAAAAAGAAAAAAATATTACAAGGAGACGGTTAAGAAGTTCCTATGTGACTTCATTGATCAGCGTAACCTTGGTGTTATTCCTTCTAGGACTGGTGGGGCTACTCATGCTGGATGCAAAAAAATTGTCGGATTATGTAAAAGAAAGTTTTGGTTTTTCTGTTATGCTCAAAGAAAAATCCAAAGGGGTGGAAATAAGACTATTCCAAAAAACACTTGATGCAAAGATTTATGTAAAATCCACTCGTTTTGTCTCCAAGGAGGTGGCGGCTTCAGAATTAGAAAAAGAGCTAGGTGAGAACTTTCTTAAGGTGCTAGGATATAATCCATTACTGTCATCTATTGATGTGTATCTTAAAGCAGATTATGCACAATCGGATTTATTTTGTGGATTTACTATCGCAACAAGCCTTAGCCGCCCAAAAAATCGCCGAATTAAGTAAAATACTCCAGAATGACCCAATGGAACAAAAATACATTGGGATTGCTCAAGAATTGAATAATCTCCTGAATGATTACTATTGGGACGAAAATGGGGGTTTTTATTACGACATTTCAATTCCGAAAAAAGGCATTACAACCCCCGAACTTCATAAAGTTCGCACACTTGCATCGTATTGGGCATTGCTCGCGAAGCTGGCAACTCCG
>JALTEL010000632.1 GCA_027073945.1 Caldifarciminota bacterium
GGTTGGCTCGTTATGTGATGCAAACGGAACAGAAGGCGTATGTGCTCCAAAAAGCAGAGTTGCCGGCATTATAAGCTGCGTATGTGTCGCCGGAAAACCACAAAAAACACACAAGTGTAAAAACGGCTACAGATGGTCACCCGTTAAGAATCAATGCATAAAACCTATGGGCTCAAGCCCCGACGGCAGCGTTAACTGTATTCCGCCCTACTACTGGTATGAGCCTGATAAAAATTGTGAAATACTGTTTCAATAAGTTATCGTGGGTTAGATTGATGCTTTGGGTGATGCTAAAATAGTCAGCGCTAAAATTGTGAGTATAAACAAGGCTAAAAAGAAAAATTTTTTTCAGGAATTTTGTAGAGATAGATACTATTGCATATAGTAAGGCAAGCACGGTTCTAAAAACAGTCGGATACGGCAAATGCTGCGGTAGTTTGTTATGATAGAAAAATGGTGATATGGTAAAAGGTTGGCTGCCGGTTTAAATGATGGATAAAAAGCAGGTAAACAGATTAAACAATTTGAACAAAGGGGGTACAATATAAGCACTACCGGTGATTTAACAAAAAATGTAGAATTTATAGATAACGGCTAAAAGGTTGTGATATCAAGACATCTGTGGGACAGGATGATTGAAGAGTTAGAAGACAACGGCTTATTGAAAGCTATGGAAGAAGCAGATGATACACCGTCGCTAACCAAAGATGAGGCATTATTTAATCTATAAAAGGAGAGTGTGATGGAAGAGAATAAGGACGAGAAATCATCTCAGTCAACTTTGACAGAAACGGAAAAATTATACCTGTCCATAGGGACGTTGAGCGTGTCGGACGAGGAATTCGAGAGACTCTGGGCAGAACATCCAAACGAGGCAAAGAGAATGCTAATAGAGATAGGCAGACAGGCAGTCGAGGAGGAGGAAGAGGATTAAATCTCGAAGTTTGATTTTTGCTTTCTAAATCCTTAAATTAGAAGGATAAGAATGGTGACTATGAACAACCGCTGCAGCTTCACTTAATAACGACTTTTCACATTTTTCAAAAACCAATGTTTGGCTAAAAGTCTTTAAAAAGGGTATTTTTATTTGGTGTTGACAAAAAAGCTTAGAGGCTTGACTAATAGTGTTCCATAGTATAGGTATATGAGAGTATATATTCAATAAATTGTTAAGCAATGCAATTATTAAGTTATTATTGTGGAGGTAAAAATGAAAGCAGAATTTACGGCAATAATTGATAAAGCCCCTGAAGGTGGATATTGGGCTATATGTCCTGAAATCCCCGGTGCTAACGGTCAGGGAGAGACAATTGAAGAAGCCAAAGAAAGTCTAAAAGAAGCTATTGAATTAATTCTCGAGGATCGTAGAGAAGATATCTTACGGGGTTTACCTGACGATGTGATACGTGACAAGGTCCAAGTTGCATGAATCGTCGTGATTTGGAGAGGAAACTTCGTATAGCAGGATGCTACATCAAAAGAGAGGGAGGCTCACATTCTCTCTGGATAAATCCGAAAACTGGGGTTAT
>JALTEL010000633.1:0-860 GCA_027073945.1 Caldifarciminota bacterium
GAATATGATGGAACCGATACGCTGGCTAAGCGGTTTATCTACGGCCCGGGCATTGATGACCCGGTCTGCATGATAACGCCTGCCGGAAAATTTTTCTATCATGCGGATGCACTTGGGTCTATCGCCGCTTTAAGCAACGAAGCCGGTAATCTTGAGGACACCTATGCCTACAGTCCTTTTGGTATAATTAACAACACCGGCACCATTGACAACCCCTATCTTTTTACCAGCAGAAGGTTTGACCCGGAATCAAACCTTTACTATTACCGGTCAAGACACTATGATGCTCGGTCAGGAAGATTCATACAGCCTGATCCCATTGGCTATACCGGCGGCGATGTTAATTTGTATGGGTATGTCCTGAATAATCCAGTAATGTTTATTGATCCTTTGGGGTTGAAAGTCGGAGATTGGTGGGATCTGCCTGCAAACTATGGAAGAGCACGGGAAATTGCCCGGGAGGAGTTACAAAAGCGTCCAACTCAACACAATGATATTGGTGATGCAATGCGACATGCAGAATGGAACAGAAGGATGGTTGAAGAAACCAATTCATTCACTGCTTGGACATCTGGTGTTGGACATGAAGTAGAGGGACTTCTTCAAGGTGAACCTTTAAATGAAGCAATGATGGATTTACACAATAACGCAGTGGGGCGGACGGCAGGTAGCACAGGAATGCCTTTAGATCCAAACCGGTTAGTAACCTCTCCCAATAACACCTCAAGTTATAATCCATATGGAGGAGAATGTTCAAAATGAATAAAAAAATCGTCTCTATATTATACTGCTTGCTCGTATTTTTCTTTGTCTTTCTCGAAACGTCTTGTTTCCCTAAAAGCAATAACGGTCAGTTTGTT
>JALTEL010000633.1:870-1520 GCA_027073945.1 Caldifarciminota bacterium
GAGTTAATAAACCACGTTACGGTTGAAGTTTGCGGCCAACTCATTAAAGCAGAAAATATTAAATGTAGTGGAAAGTTCAACGGCACTTTTAAAGTAAAAGGCGATTCTCACTACAAAGTGGTTGTTTTTTTTGCATCAGGCAAACAAATCAAAGATGAGCTCGGTTATATAACCCATGGATTTGATTTTCAACACACAATAACTGTCACTGATTCAAAAATATCAATCAGTGATAGCAAAATTGAATAAGATATGTGAATCCATGTCTCTCGCATTAATTAAGTGTGTTGTGAGTTTAGGTTAAATAGGCCTAGGTAAGAGGGTAAATTCCCTAATAGTCGTCTCAACCTGACGTTTCCACCTAAATTAATAGGTATGTAATCAATAGATGGAAAAAATTAAAGCGCTGGCCAAGAGTTTTTGTGAAGGTGAATACGATCATAATGTCGAAGATGATGTGTGGCATAATGTATCTGAATATTTATATAAAAATGCGGATTCACTAAGTGGTACTGGAAATCAAGCCGGACCAACCATTGGCATTGGCTCTGGTAGATATGGCGGTCTACAGTTTACATTAAGAAAAGAGTTTGACCCGAATAGAAGCTGGAATGATCCCTTAAAATATATAGATGGGATAAGTGTAGGCC
>JALTEL010000634.1 GCA_027073945.1 Caldifarciminota bacterium
CCTTTACGAGATTAAGCTTCGTCGCTCTAAGCAGGATAAGTTTAAGGTCATTTGAAGTGTTTTTTGAAGAAATTGTTTGTTTAAGCGTAATGTATCCTTCTTTTGACGCCTCAACTTCTACTTCTTTGTCTTTGCGAATTCTTATCGTAAAGTTTCCGTTAGCGTTCGTATCCGTGGATTTATTGGCAATTTTAACGTGGGCCCCTTTAATAGGACTGCCGTCTTTATCCAGAACTTTGCCTTGAATAACAGGGTTGTACGATTGGAAAATTACAAAATCTAACGAAACGATAGTAACGACTGCTACGATTGCAATAATAACTTTTCTCATTTAGTCTCCTCTGTTTCTTTGTTCTGGTGGAGCCATTTCAATTCCACAAAGCGTAACCCATTTTCCATTTCTATATTCTACCCCAATTATAAAATTGTGAAAGTTTGAATTGGACTCAGGAAGGCCGAACGAGAGATGGTAAACATACCCGGCTGTTTTTAACTCTTTAAGCTTTACAAGAGAATTATTGATGTTATCATTATAAAGTTTCAGTAGCTTCTGAATTCGTCCCTTGCTTACATTGTTTTTTCTTCCGTTAAGTTTATCAATGTGAAATGCGCTCTCAATTTCTGCATCTGTAAATCCGTTTTCTTTGAAAAGTTTATTATAAAAAGAAATGCTTATCTTTTCCGCTTCGTTATGTGTAATTTGTTTCCCTGTTCGGGTGTTAACCCAAACAGTATCTAATGTTCCATCGTGGCGCTCTTTCGTAAAGGCGATTTTCTTAAAAGCATCCTTTCCAAATGTATGTTTTATTACTTCTGCCTCGTCTTTAAGAAGTTGGGCTTGAGAGTTTTTCATTTCGTCTGGAGTGCTTGACACTTTGCCCAGGCCAATTTTTTCAGCCTTAGATGGTTCCATTCCTGAATTTCCTTCTCTATTCAAAGGGTCAAACGGTACCCACAAAATCATTCCTTCGTTTATGATCCCAAAATCCCACACCTATATAACTATGTCACTCCTTTTTCCTTAATCTCTGGAAAGGGCACATTGAATTGTTTGTAGATTGTTTTTTGTCTCTTTGATATCTCTGTGAGGAATTTATTGTTATTGTTCGTTTCAACAACCTTTATCTTCTTCAGTTCATAGATAAGTTCTTGCAGAGTATGCGTTTTGTATAATCCTTTTTCCTTCATTGTCCTATCAAGAGATGCATATAGTATAAGGGTAACAAATAGGATAAATAATTTGCCTTCCATTGCTTCATCAGAATGGTTCCTTATTCTGTTTCCATCTATTTCATTCTTTAGCACATCAAATAGTCTTTCTATCTCATTCCTCCTTTTGTATAGGGATAATGCTTCTTCTTTGTCCAAGTCTTTCCTGTTAGTTATCAGCATCATCTTACCCATTCTGTTCATTGCTTTTTCTATTTCATCTTTCTTCCTTATCAGTATGTACTTCTTCTGTATACTATTCTGTATGTTTCTATGTTTGTTTCTTTTTCTTTCATTATTTGCTTCCT
>JALTEL010000635.1 GCA_027073945.1 Caldifarciminota bacterium
CAAATCCAGAGAGATGGATATCTACCGGGCAGACAGATATCGTTTCAGCTACCCAATGGGCAGAACATTATAATCCGGAAAGCGGACCGGTCTCTGTAACATTCAAGGAATTTACAAAAGATTTCTTTATTGAAGAGCGGTGTCAGTGGCTTAAACGGATGAATCAGAAAGGACATACTTACGGTTATCCGCATCTGAAAAGGTACCGCCAGATACTTACAGGGCATTGGATCCCTCTATTTGGTAATTTACTGGTTGGTTCAATACGCCGGAAACAGATTGATGAATACCTGATGGGGCTGGATGTTGCCGCGGAAACAAAGAATAAATATCTTTCAGTTCTCCGGACAGTTCTCTCTGAAGCGGAATACCAGGAACTTATAGACAGGAATCCGGCCAGGGAGGTACGTTTATTCAAGGGGAAAACCAAAGAACGTAAAATATTCACACCTGAAGAACTTGTAAAGCTGTTTCCCGAAGATATAAAGGATCTGAAAGAGATATTTCTTGACCTGGAATGGGCATTGTACTTCTATCTGCAGGCTTCTTGCGGATTACGTCCGAGTGAAGTGGCCGCATTGTACTGGAGTGACTGGAAAAGACAGTATCACGGTTTTATTGTTACCAGTTCGATAGAAAACTTTACCAGTCGCCGTAAAACTACAAAAACGAACATTGTCAAGCCTGCAATACTCACCGAGCGGGCAGAATCCCTTTTAACTCTGATAGGACCGGGACGGAATGATGATAGTCTGATCTTTTCAGTTAATAACGAACCGATAAAACTTGCCACATCAAATAAACACTTCAAGGCCAGCTGTGAAAGAGCAGATATAAATAGGGGAGACAGGACTCAGTACAGTCTCCGGCATACTTTTAATACCCTTGCTTTGACAAGGCTGCCGGTCAGCCAGGTTCAAAAACTCATGGGGCATCAGACAGAGGCCATGACAGCACATTATAACCATCCTACGGAAGCGGATATACTGGGGCAGGTGCAAGATTCCAGGGAGGTTTTGAAGGCATTGTTTTGAAAATTCGAATATATTTGGTGTTTACTTTAGTAATTTAAATAGTGGAAAGAGAAAACGGTATAAGATTCAAAGTTAAAGGTATATAATACAAAAGGATTACTTTTGGTATTTAAGAAAATATTGTTGACATTATAACCATATGGGTATATTTTGGAGAAGTAGTTGAATATTTATGTATATCCTGACGATAGTAAAATTATTAAGATTGGTTCTATCAAGGAGAGTAAAGGATTCCCAGGCCAGGTTGGCCGTGTTTTAAAGAAATTAATCAATAAACGCCCTGATTTATGGGCTTTAGTTGAAACTTACTTGAAGAATGTGGGTAAATTAAAAAATCTTGAAAGCATGAGGAGGAATAAGGTAGTTGCACCAATAAAAAGTAAATACCCCATACAGGAATTTAGAATCCCACCTAAAAAACGTCGAGGTGGTGTTGTTAGGATTTATTTTGCGGAATGCCTTAATGATCCTAATAGTATAAT
>JALTEL010000636.1 GCA_027073945.1 Caldifarciminota bacterium
TTTACATCGATGTAGATAAAAAGAAAAAAATAACAAGGGTATAATACCCATATTTTTTTATTTTATTTCACAACTCTATGAACAGGCAAATTGCGGATTCGGTTATCGCTTATACGGGAAAAGAGAAGTTTGCAATATTCGGTGCACCTTTTGATAAAACTTATTCTTTTAAGCCGGGGTCTTTCCGTGGCCCCGGGGCAATAAGGGATTCATCGTTCAATTTTGAAACATTTATGTTTCAGCACGGAATTGATATCATTGATATTCCAGTATGGGATGCGGGAGATATTGAAGAAAATAATATTGTAGATGATGCAATAGAAGAGGTTTATTTTATCTCTGCTGATATTTTGAATAAGAATATTATTCCTTTTGCGTAAGCAAGGTATGATCCTATTATTCCTAGTATTATGTATGGTATTAGTATTATTAGTGAGACTTTTCCAAAGTATATTTCTCTCTCGTTTTCTCTTAATAGTTTCCTTGCTAGTAGTGCGTGTGCTACTCCTAGTATTGATGAGCCTATTATTGCCAGTGAGACTGCTATTAGTATTGCGTAATAATTAGGGCTCCACGCTGCGAAGAATGGCAGCATTGCTATTAGCATTGCTCCGAAGACTAGCATTGGTGAGAATCCTATTTGTTTGTGTATCTTATTGGTTATCCATGGTCCTAGCACGCTTACTATCACTGCTATTGCGTATATTACTGCTACGTTCATGAATCCTCCGAATGCTACTTCCTTGAATTTTTCGTAAATGTATATTCCGAAGAAGCTGTTTCCGAGTGTTTGTACTACTCCTCCTAGTAGGCTGGCTATTGTTAGTAATAGTATGAACTTGTTTGTCATGAATGGTTTTGTGCTTCTTATTAGTTCGTTAAAGTAGTTTCTTATGAATTCTTTGAAGAACACTGCTTTTATTATGTTTTTTTGTTTTATGTATGATAGCACGTATCCTGATAGTATGAATGCTACTGCTGTTATTTCGAATGATATTAAGTAACCGTACGCTCTGAATGAATAGTGTTTTCCTATTATTGTTAGTGTGATTATTTTTCCTGTTACTGGTATCCAGTCCATTAGGTAGCCTGATAGTATTATTGATAGGGCTGTTATTATTACTCCGTACTGGCTTATTTTTGCCAGGAATAATCCCATTCTTTCTTTTTTTATTGTTTCTTTTATCAGGTTGTTGTAAATGTCTCCGTAACTCACTACTCCTATTGCTCCTATTAGTAGTGCTGTTATGAATAACCATGCTGAGTTTATTGACCTTGCTAGTGCCATGAATAGGAATGAGAATCCGAAGACTATTCCTCCTATGCTGATGATTTTTTTTGATATTCTTTGTACTCTCTGGTAGTCTTGTATTATTGTTGATACCAGTACTGATATTGAGCTTTTTAGTGTGTTGGTTAGTCCTATTATGAAGAATGCTATTGGTCCTAGTGGTCCTGCTAGTAGTGTCTGGTAGAATAGTATGTTCACGAATTGGTTTGTTGCGAACCCGTATCC
>JALTEL010000637.1 GCA_027073945.1 Caldifarciminota bacterium
AATATATTTTACCAATCATAAATAGAGATTCAGGAATATATTCTGATTCAGGATAGTTTGAGTAAAAGTATTTAAATTCTGCTAATGCCTCTGGATAAAAATTCAAATATTCATAGCTCTCCGCAAGTCTATAGATTACTAGTGACATATCTCCTTTTTCTAAATTGGGATAGTCGCGAATAAGTTCTCTATATTGATCAATGGCTTTCAAAAAGTATTTTTTATTATGGGTCCTCTTAGCAAGAAAATAATAAGAATTACCTATGACTCTCAATATAGATTCCTTCTTCACAGCTTTGAATTTTTTGCATTGGACTATTTGCTCTAATTTTTTTAAGGCATCCTTATACATTCCAGAATTAAAATCCCTCATGGCAGCATCATATAAAGGTGACTCTCCATATTTCTTCTCTAGTATCTTAGGAGGTGTTCGATGCATTGTTAGTACTTTTTTAGGTGCTATGTCCCTTTTTACATCCAAGGATTTGACTTTCTGTAAAGGCGAGCTATTTATATCTTTAGAATCAACAAGAGGAATTTTAACTTTCCGTAATACAAAACTCTTGATTATACCTTTCTTTTTTAGGCCCTCCCCGGCATCCAATGCCTCCTGTTTACTTTTATATCTACCTACCAGTACACGGTACCACTTTCCTTTTTTTGCAAAATCCGCTCTTTTACAAAAAAGTGCAAGGTTTTGTACTGTTAGTGAGTCTATCATTGCCTTGGCCTCACTAAAATTTTTATATGAGGCTATTTGAACGGTGTAAAACGCATCTTTGGCCTCTTCCCCGGAACTTTTTGCACAGGGAATAAAAATAAGCAAAGTCATTAAAACAATAAGGACAGGAAATTTGTTATATAAAATCTCTAACTTAAAAGAGGCCATTTCTACCATCAGCAATAAAGAAAGTTTGTCATGAATGCGCTATTAAGATTGAAGCAATTTATATACCAACCGTACTTTTGGCATTACACAATGCGGTCCGGGAAGATATGGACATGGATCTGAGGTAACTGTTCACATCTCCCCCGGCCAGCAGTAGCCTTTTGAAGGGTTTCAGGAGCATCGCCTGATGCACAAAATCAGGGCACTCTGCCGATTAATCCGCACTGAAACCCTTCAAAATGCTACCACTGGCCGGAGAGATGGACGCTTGCAACAGGAGGGGGTGTGAACGGTTACGATCTGAGAGAAGTATGGCACAAAAAATGCTTGTCTATATGGATCAGGCAGGTTACCAAAAGTCCGTAACTGTTCACATTCCTCCCGGCCAGTGGTAGCATTTTGAAGGGTTTCAGAAGCATCGCTTGATGCACAAAATCAGGGCCTCTGCCGATTAATCCGCACTGAAACCCTTCAAAATGCTACCACTGGCCGGAGAGATGGACAGTTGCAACAGGGGGGTGTGAACGGTTACCGAAAGTCCTATTTACGGATTTCCAGTTTCGACAAAGGAGTTAGATTCCATGGAATCTATTAACGAACATAGACAAATTCAACTCA
>JALTEL010000638.1 GCA_027073945.1 Caldifarciminota bacterium
ATGTCAGTATGGAGGTTAATATATGAGAATAGGTATTATAGGCTTTGGAGCGATAGGAACTTTCATAGGCAAGAATATAGCCGACAATACGCTTCACAATTTTACCGTTGCAAAGATATTTGACACAGACACGGGCAAAAATGCCTCTGTTAAAGAGATATTTAAAAAAGACACTTTATTCACCAATGATTTTAATGAATTTTTAAACACGGATATGGAATTTGTTGTTGAATCGGCATCACAAGAGGCAGTTTCCAAATACATCCCTTTAGTGGTTAAAAAGGGAATCTCATGTCTTGTAATGAGTGGCGGAGCATTATCCAATCAAAACCTTCTGAAATTACTGCAGGAAACAGCTTCTGCAACCGGAGCAAAAATACACATTCCGTCCGGGGCTATATCCGGTATTGATGGGTTATCCGCTATGAAATTCGCGGGTATCAAACAGGTTCAATTAATTACAAGAAAGAATCCCCGTTCTTTGAGTTTGCCACCCGGGACACAAAAGCTTATTTTTGAAGGCCATCCAGAGGAAGCCACAAGAAAATTCCCGAAAAATATAAATGTTGCCATGGCAATAGCCCTCGCCACTGAGCATCCAGAAAAGGTCAGCGTCAAAATACTTTCAGACCCGGATGTTCATACAAATAGGCATGAAATTATTGCAAGCGGGAATTCAGGAACTTTGCATATTATCGTTGATAATAAACCTTTTCCAGAGAATCCTAAGACAAGTTTTTTAGCAGCACTGTCAGCACTGCAAATTCTTGAAAAAATAGGAAGTAATTTAATTATAGGAGGATAAAATGAAAAGTTTTGCAAGAGTTGTTGTAGATCTGCTTGCAATAAAGGATATTGACTATGGAGACATAAGAATTGTACAAAAACGCGGAGAGTACATTCATATAAATAATGGTATATTACAAGGTGTGGATCAGGAAGATTCCATCGGCATAGGCGTGAGGATTTTAAAAAATGGCGCCTGGGGATTCGCTGCAACCAATGACTTATCCGCTGTAGCTGCTGAAAAATTAATAGACAAGGCGTATAGCATGGCTATTGCATCTTCAATAATGGGGCCCCGCATTGAATTGTCGGAAGAAGAGGTAAAATCAGGAAGTTATAAAAGTTTGGTTCAAAAAGACCCTGCAAAGGTACCTCTTTCCGATAAAATTGATATGCTATTTAAAATAGATGGTATTCTGAAAACAGGTGAGCATGTTATAAACAGGTCACTGGGACTGCACTGGACCAGAGAATATAAAATTTTTGCATCAACAGAAGGAGCATTGCAGGAACAGGATAAATATGTTGTGGGTACCAGCATGCAGGTACGTGCGGCAAAAGACGGGGATGTTCAAACGAGAAGCTTTGATAACACTCTTCAGGGTGGATTTGAAAAAATAGAAGAAATGAAACTTGAGAAAAAAGCCGAGCAACTTGTTCTTGATGTTGAAAGACTGCTCACTGCGCCTTATGCTCCCGAAGGAGATACAGACCTTGTAA
>JALTEL010000639.1 GCA_027073945.1 Caldifarciminota bacterium
CTTTCCTATTGCTTTGCGCAAAGTGTCTGCTTCACTTAAAGAAAAGCCGGCTACTTGTTGGGCGATTTGCATTAATTGTTCCTGAAAAATCGGCAAGCCGTAAGTAGATTCTAAAATCGGTTTAAGCTTAGGGTGGATATACTCAATTTTGTGTTTATTCTTTTTTCGGTTTATATATTCTGGGATAAACTGCATTGGTCCTGGCCGATAAAGAGCAAGCATAGTGACAATGTCGTCAAACTGATTGGGTTGGAGTTGGCGGAGCCATTTTTTCATTCCACTTGATTCTAATTGAAAAACAGAAGTTGTTTCTGCTTTCTGCAAAAGTCTATAAGTTTTTTTATCGTTCTCCGGTATTTTATCTATATCAATGGTTTTGTGACGGGTTTTTTCTATCAGTCTGATGGTGTTTTCAATAGTAGTTAAGTTTTTCAGGCCCAAGAAATCCATTTTTAACAAGCCCAAGTCTTCGATAGAATGCATTTCGTATTGGGTGATGATTGCTTTATTGTTTTGGGTAGGATGCTGGAGGGGGACTAAGTCGTCTAATGGCTGGTCGGAAATCACTACTCCGCAAGCGTGAGTTGACGCATGGCGAGCTACACCTTCTAGTTTTTTAGCCAAATCGATTAAGCGTTTTATTCTTTCGTCGCTTTCGTAAGCCATTCGGAATTCTGAAATTTGTTTAAGCGTTTGACTTAAACTAAATCCCATAGGAATCGCTTTAGCTATCTTGTCGCAAAAGTCGTAAGGATAGCCCAAGACTCGGCCGACATCTCTTACTGCGCCTCGGGCGGCCATAGTTCCAAAAGTAATAATTTGAGCTACTTGGTTTCGGCCATATTTTTTAGCCACATATTCTATGACTTCGTCTCGGCGGGAGTCGGCAAAGTCTAAATCAATATCTGGCATTGAAATTCTAGCCGGATTTAAAAAGCGTTCAAAAAGAAGGTTGTGTTGTAAGGGTTCAATGTTTGTGATTCCAGCGAGATAGGCGACCAAAGAACCGCCAGCCGAGCCACGACCAGGACCAACAACTATTTTTTGTTTTTTTGTCCAATTTACAAAATCAGCTACGATAAGGAAATAAGAAGCAAAGCCCATTTTCTTTATAACCTCTAACTCATATTCTAATCTTTGAAGAGCTTCTTTTTTGTCTTTAATGAATTTTTTCTTTTCTTCCATTCCTTTTTCGCAAAGGGCTTTTAGTTCCTGGTCAGGGGTTTTATCTTTAGATGTTTGGAAGTAGGGGAGTTTGGTTTTTCCTAATTCAAAATCAAAATTGCAAAGCTCAACTATTTTTTGCGTGTTTTCTATAGCTTCGGGTGTGTCCTTGAAGTATTCAATCATTTGTTTGGGCGGAACCAAAGAAAAATCGCCTTCCTTCATCGACATCTTATTATTATCGTCAACCGTTGAGCCGGTATTGATTCTCATTAGAATATCTTGAGCTTCAGCATCTTCTGGTCTCAAATAATGGGAATCATTAGTAGCAATAAGAGGT
>JALTEL010000640.1 GCA_027073945.1 Caldifarciminota bacterium
GTATGTATCCCCTTGCCCCGGCCTCTGGTTTATATTTTAAATTATAAATCATCAGGGAACTTATAGCATCTCTATGTCCTTTATCGATAAATCCGATGTTTTTTTTGCCCCTTAAAAAGCTGTTATTCTGTAATTCTGAAAACGATGGTCCATCAATACCATTATAGCCAAGGTCCCAGGTGTTGTTGAAGAAGGTATTGTTGTATATATTTCTGGTTATTCCAGACCACATGTAGATTCCGTAGGTATTATTGAGGATTTTGTTGCCTTTAATCAGACTGTTACTGGAGGTTACAATCCCACTCATGCAGTTCTCAATGGTATTGTTAAGGATTATTGCCTGCGCATCGTTTGTAAGTAACACATCAAAATCGTCGAGTGTGGAATTGAAAACAAACAGACGGATACCTTCCCCCGAACATGATATTCCACGAGATAATAAAGACAAATAGGGTTTTTTCAGGGTGCAGTTCAGGATTGAAACATCCGATGATGAGCCCATCTTTATAGAGGAATTCTGAATCAAGGAAGATTCTATAACCACTTTCGAATCTCTAAAATAACTGCAAAGTGTATCTTTCAACTCAGAATGGATGATTTCAGCTTTAGAAGACATTAACAGAATACCTGTTGCAAACTTGTAGGGTGTATTCCATGGAACAATTTGCTCGATGGTGGTGTTGTTTAACATAATCTCTGCATTTTCGGCATAAATTCCATAGAACTGGCTATCAAAAATTCGGGAATTCTTGAAAGTTCCTTTGCTATATATCTGCACTCCTCCAATGGTTGAGTTACCTGAAATGCCAGATATTCTGGTATAATCAAATTCAACCGGGCCCTGAAGGACAATACTATAACCATAACTCCCATTAAAGGCTCTTATTTCGCTGTTATTTACCAACAGTGTGCTGTTTGACCCGGAGAAGATACCATACTGGCCGTTAAATGTGGAATTAACAATTAGTGTTACATTGTTAAGCGTCAGGGTGGTGTTATCTTTTAAGGACAGATTTCCATTCAAGATGATGGTCTTATTACTTACTTCGGAATCCGTGGATATTACCCATTCTCCACGCTCTTCCCCTGTGCTATAATGGGCAGTGAATAACAAAATTGCAGAAAGTAGCACAGCAAAGGCAAACAGGATAAGGTTATTGGAAAATTTCATTAAAATCCTGACGCTCTCTTTTTGGAGTTTTTCATTCTTCGTTCCTTTCATACTCTTACACCTCTGCTTTCATTCGCTACCGATGTGTCTGTTAGACACAATTATGGAGCAAATAGGGATTTTCATTTAATTTAATAAATTGTTTGGCGAAATGAGGCTGTCAAATTTTTAGTGGTTTATATAGGGGCGTTTCTGTAATCCATAGCCCACAGATACCCCTGCAGTGACTGCACGCTCCGGAACCGTTTTTTCTTATCCTTCTGTAATGTTCTTGAGAAGTATTGCTCTGCAACATTGTTCGTTTTTGGGATGCCTTTAATTCGCAGATAG
>JALTEL010000641.1 GCA_027073945.1 Caldifarciminota bacterium
GAGTCTTTGGTTATGGCCGAAGGATGAATTACAGAGAGCTTGCCAAAAAGTTGCGGTCAATTGGATGTCGTGAAATACAGCGCCGTGGTAGCGGATCGCATCGAAAATGGTTTAACCCGACTACCGGGAAAGGAACAACGATTCCGGATTGGGGGCATAAAGATAGAGAGGTTGATGAAGGAGAACAGGAGGATAAGGAGTCAGGTAAACAAGCTAATTTCTATTTTCGATGCCTGACCCCTTTCCCTCTATCCCCCATTTCCCCGCTATTTTCCAGTGCCTCGGAGGTTGGACGGGCTTTGTCAATCAATCGAGAAAACGCAAGCCGTGGTGCGGCACGGGGTAAAAAAGCACTTGACAAATATGAAGATTTGAAAAATATTGGCAATTGAAGCATCAAAAGCACCAACGTCCCCCATTACTAACTTAATCTTGAGGAAAGTTTACATTGTTTGATAATATGCAGGTTTGACCCTGTGCTCTTTAAAAAAAGCACCGGGCCAAATAAAGATTAGGAGGCGTAAGATGTTAGCAGTAAATGGGGTATATGACAAAGGGAAAATTGAGTTGATAAAGGAAATTCCGATTAAGGGAAAAAGAAGAGTAGTTGTTACTTTCCTTGACGAACCTCTTGTGGAGACTGACCTTGGGCTGAAAATTGATCCTATCAGAGTTTTGAAAGGTTGCGCAACGGGTTTAAATTTAACTGAAAAATTATTGAAATCCCGGAAAGAGGATTTAAATCTTGAAGAATCAAAAGGGGGAAGATAAAAAGTACGTTCTGGACAGTTCGGCCTTCTTAACACTCTTTGAAGATGAAAAAGGAGCAGAAACCGTTCAGGAACTACTTGAGCGGGCAAAGAAGGGGGAAGTCGTTATTTTTGTTTGTTTTGCCACTTTTGCTGAAGTTTTCTACATCACATTTCGAGAGCAGGGACAAGAGGAAGCTCAAAAACGAGTTAAATTGATGAGCAGGTTGGCGATAACAAGAGTTGAATCTTCAGAAGAGCTTGGATTAATAGCCGGAAAATTAAAGGCGACCAGTAAGCTCTCCTTTGCCGACGCATGGATAGCAGCAACAGCGGTTTTGTATGATTCAACCCTCGTGCATAAAGATCCAGAATTCGAGCAGTTGGAAAATGAGGTCAAGGTTTTAAAGCTGCCTTATAAATTGATATGAATCCATATGCCAATGATGTCAAATGGAGTTGTGCACGCTCTGGACGAACGTCCCGTAAGTTCATGGTTCTTTTCCTTATCGGCCACCCCGATCAGGAAATAAATATAACCCTTTGCGTCCTTTGCGTCTTGTATGTTCAAAGTTAAGATCAAATGGCTATCTTTTTTTCGGTAAAACTATCATTATGTCGGATGAGAAGGATTGCGCCTTGGGCTTCGAGCCCGTCGCAAAGTTTCTTCCTTCCGCCAGGTTTAAGTCGGGGAATAACTTGGTGCAATGACACCGTATTTAGACAAGACTGATGATTCCTGGCATCTTCG
>JALTEL010000642.1 GCA_027073945.1 Caldifarciminota bacterium
TTTTCGCCTATAAAATGGATATCATTTGCAGTGAAAGCACCAGAAAGCCCTATACGAAGACAGCTTGCTAACACTGGTGTACTTTGAAAATATGGAACAATCGTGTACGCTTTATCCGATTTTCAGGCTATTACGGCTCGGCACTATTGATTAAATGCATAGGAGAACCTGCAAGCAGGGTATTGTGGGGGTTGGGGGATTAAAATCCCCGGCTACCCGATTATAACGTGTCTTTTTAATCTTCTGGCTCCACTTTTTCCTGAATTGCTGAGTAAAAAAATTTCTTCTCTTCCGGGTATTTTGATTCATCAATTTTTGAAAGCGTACGGAGGGTAATTGAATTAATACCAAATTCCTGAATGAAATCTCCTTCAAGGTACTGGGTGGCTTCAGCCTCGTTCTCTACAGCAATCTTTATTTCTTTCAGAAACAGGAGGAACAGTGTTTTGTATTCATCAGCACAAAACTGGTGAATTCTTTCAAGATTTTGCAGATACTTTTGGGACCGATCTTCAAAGTCATCCTCACTTGTCAGATAGATGCCGTTGGTGTGGAGAATAGCGTTTCTCTTTTTGACCGGCGCTTTCAGGTTGCCTATCTGGTCATTGGGAATGCCGACCGCCCGGTAAAATTGAAATATGGTGGATTCATTTTCATTGGAAAAAGAGAGCCAGGAAATATTGTCAATTTCTTTGACCTGCAATCTGTCATGAAAGCCGATCAGGACATACTCAAACCGTTTCGGGTCAGCCCGAAATATGCCGTAAATATAGTGATAAACAATGCCCATATAAATCATGTGCAAGGCGACAACAGCAAAGTGATAATTTTCTGCCAGATAATTTTGATCTACGGAGTGGGCAAGAAAGGAAAAATAATCCGCGTCAGACGGATTTTTGTATTTTATGGGTAAATAATCAAAGATCTGGTAGGCGGTTTCCATGGTTAGATGCCGCCCCAGTCCATTTCGGTTGCCGTAGCTGCAATAATCTGCAAATTGTCTTTGCTGTAACTCTTTTTTCCTTGAAAACTATTGGTTACATAGTCATCCATCCTGTATGAAAATATGTTCTCCAGATTGGCAACCACTGATTCAGCAAAAGGATCGATAATCGATATTTCTTTGTCCTTGTTATTTCTTATGATGTCGTTGAAATGTTCGTCGGCATAATTGAAAGAATACCCGGCGACAATTAACCTGCTTGCTTCTGTTATGACCTCCTTGGTTTTGTACCAGGTTTCAATAAAAGCGTTGGACAGAACCGGCTTCATTTTCAAGGGTGGTATTATCGATGGAATGACACAGGGCGGATTTTTTGTTTTTTTGAAATCTGTATTGACCCCAACGATATTTTCTATAAATTCAGCGAGATTGATATTGTGGTGGTTATCGATAGAGCAAAGTTGCCGGTCTTTCATCCTGACAAATTGGGACAGATTACCGTGGAAATAAAGTGAAGCGGAATCTCTGATCTCTGCGAAGGATGTATAATTAAGCGTTATCAGACGCCAGTCCTCAGGCAATGCGGAGTAAAAAGGCAGTGTGTGGCTGGAGTCGCCATTGAGAATGGTATTTTCTTTGCTCTTCAGGTATGCCCACAAAGTCCACGATAAATACATGTAGTTTTTCATCTGCGGGATGGACTGGGTATAAAAACCAATAAAATTATCCATCAGCAGCCGCTCAAAATCCATGAGGTTACCGCGTACATGTTTCAAGATTGGATGTTGCGGCTCGTGCAGACTACGCTCAAAGATTTTCCTCATGACGGTGTTGAAAATCTCCGAGAATGTCAGCTTGGGCAGTTCAATAATATTTTCATCATCAATGGTGCCGATATCGTCGCCAAATACTGCCTTAATCAGTTCCTCCATTTCGCTATCGAGCTTTACATCTTCCTGAAGTTTTTGTATTTTTATCAATAAGGCGTTAATCAGCTTTCCAAGTTTTTTGTCCTCTTCGCCTGTTTCTTCTTTCTCGACCTCCCTGCTAATATTTTCAACAATCGTGGCAACCTGGCCCCTGAATTCATTGGATAATTTATCAATGGCGTTTTTAATGAACTTGTCATAGGAAAATCTGAGGCCCGGCAAAATCTTTCGCAGTACCTTGTCAATCTCCTTGCCTTCATCCGTTTGAAGATATTGCCGAATTTGAGGGACAAGTTCCGTTGCCAAGGGGAAATCCAGTCCAGAGCTTTTATCAACACCAGCACCACAGATAATAACGGTTTCGCTCATACCTTTTCCCCCCAGACCTCGGCGATTTCATCCTTGATTTTCTGCTCGTGAATGGTGATCAGCTTTTTGCACTCCTCCACCATTTTTTGCTCTTTTTCGATTTCAGTGATGATTTGTTTTTGGATTTCGAGGGGAGGGAAGGGAATTTGAATTTGTTTTAATTTCGTGAAATGCCGTTTATATCCATCAGATTCAATAGGGTTTGTTTTAAGTATGAAATATAGAAATCTTGGCAATAATTTATATGATGTAGTTAATATTTTTATTCCATCAGCACCTTGAGCGAATGGTTTGTCAATATATTTTACAGCACAAGTATGATCACCGAATATAACAAAAGGCTTTATTCCTCTTATTAGTGCATCTGAATCATCTGTCCAGCCAGCAATCTCAACTTGAGATTGATCAATAATAGGAAAAATCCCCTTTTTAGAGTAATTCCCTTTTTTGATTTTTATCGGTGGTGTAATAGTCTCAATTACTTCCCCCAACCTCACCATCGGCCAGTCGGGGTTGATTTTGATGTGGGGTTTCCAGTTTTCTGCAACCTGACGGGCGCCGTCGATTACCTTCTGAAAGCTGTCCAGTTCGCGAGCGATCTTTTGCTGGACTTCAAGGGGCGGGAGGGGGATTTCTCTTTTCTCCATACCACTCTTTGTGATATGAACCATTGCAATGCCTCTTCCACCTTCTGACTTGATATTTTCAGTATCCCAATCGAGTAGATAAAATAAAAATCTTCTGTCAATTTGATCTTTAGTTTCTATTTTCCATATATGATAGTGGTAAATCGCTTTGGGGCCATCCCATATTTTTGGACCAAAAGATGCTGACCAAGCATATAGCAAGTCTCCTTTTTGGCAATACTTGTCCTTGGGTAACTCTAAATCAGAGTAATACCATTCCCTATTTGAGAAGAAGTTGCCTACTCGCAAAACAGGTATAGGGCCTTCATCGAGCAATTCTTCTCTCTTGTATGCTCTCCCGTTTATTATTCTTGCCACCTCCCCCAACCTCACCATCGGCCACTTGACCTTGCTGTAATCAACTGCCTTCCGATATCTGTCACCGGTCAGGTTATAGTCGCCGTTTTCGGCAATTTTTTCCTTCTTTACCCACAGGGCCGGTTTTGATTCAGCTTTCTTACCCTTTTGCCAGTCCCGCACGATTTCAAAGGCCTGCGGCAGGTCGTTTTTTGTCTATCCTTCTTCTCTGCGCTCCAAGGTCAAAACCGTCATTTCCCACCTTGACAAAGAGGATTTCATCATTCCTTTTGGCCAGGGTCTTGTCGAGAAAGAGGATGGAGGTTTTCACGCCGCTGTAGGGCTGGAACACCCCGGCGGGTAGACTGACCACGGCATAGAGATAATGCTCTTCCACCAGCATTTTCCGTAATGCCTTGTAGGCGTTGGTGGACTGAAAAATAATCCCTTCCGGTACGATGATGCCTGCCTTGCCGTGGATGGTGAGATGTTCGGCAATATAGTCCACAAAGAGCACTTCCGCCCGGTTGGCCGAGACCTGAAAGAGCTTGTGGGGACGGATACCTCCTTTCGGAGTCATAAAGGGCGGATTGGCGAGGATAATATCAAAATTGTCGCCCCAGCGTTCTTCATAAGTCAGGGTGTCATATTCATGAATTTGCGGGGTGGAAAAACCGTGCAGGTAGAGGTTGACGAGGGAGAGACGTACCATGTCGGGGGAGATGTCGTAGCCGACAATATTGTTTGCCAGCCGTTTGCGGTCATCGGTGGTCAGGTTTGTTACATTGGGAGTTTCACCATAAAGCGCTTCCGGCTCCTTGACCATAAAGACCGGCTCATAATTGTCGGTATCATAATCCGGGGCGTTATTTCTCTGGATATGCTTGTAGGAGGCGATCAGAAAACCTGCGGTGCCGCAGGCTGGGTCAAGAATCCGGTCGGTCTTCTGCGGGTTCACCACCTCGACAATAAAGTCAATGATGTGACGGGGGGTGCGAAACTGCCCGGCGTCTCCCTGGGAACCGAGAATGGAAAGTAGGTATTCAAAGGCGTTGCCGAGATTTTCACTGTTGCCGTAGGAGAAGCTGTTAATCTCTTTCAGAAACAGGTTGAGGGTTTCCGGGTCGCGGTAAGGAAGATAAGCGTCCTTGAAGATGGTGCGGAAGAGTTCCGGTATCTGCTCTGATTTGGCAAACGAGGTCAGGGCGCGGGTGTATAAATTCCACCGTTCCAGGCCGGAAAGTTCCCGGCTCATCAGGTGGCCCCAGGAAAACTCTTTCAGATCGCCGGTCAAGAATTGCGCCTTGCCGCCCAGTTCTTCATTCTCCCTGTCCATGTCATCCATGAACTTGTAGATCAGGGCGTTGGTGATCTGCTCTACCTGGGCCTTGGGGTCCGGCACCTTGCCCACCAGTATCTGCCGGGCCGAGTTAATTCTCTGTTTTGTATCTTTGTCCAGCATCTATTTTCCTTCCAGCATTTTCATGCCGTGATCAACAGTCAATATTGTCATCTGATGCCTGGCGATTTCATTCATTTTTACCAGTCTTTCAGGTTGAGACATACCTTCTTCTATAAACAGGGCATTCAGGTTTTCCAGGTTAGCAAGACAAACCAGTTGTGAGACATTGGCATAATCCCGGATGTTGCCTTCTTTGTCTTTGTTGTTTTTGCGCCATTGGGCAGCGCTCATGCCGAAAAGAGCGAGGTTTAAGACATCGGCTTCCTGGGCGTAAACATGATTAATTTGCTGCGGTGTCAACTCCGGTGGAATCAGGTTTTCCTTGATGGCGTCCGTATGGATACGATAGTTGATTTTAGCAAGATTTCGTTTGATGTTCCAACCGAGCTGTTTCTGTTCAGATACCTTGAGGCGCTGAAATTCCTTGATAAGATACAGTTTAAACTCAACTGATATCCAGGTCGCAAACTCAAAGGCAATGTCTTTGTGGGCAAAGGTCCCGCCATATCGTCCGCGCCTGGAGACAATACCGATGGCGCCGGTAGTTTTGGCCCACTGGGTTGGAGTCAGGACAAAACTGTTCAGCCCCGCCTGTTTTTTAAACCCCTCGAATTCGAGGGGTTTAAAATCAGGATTATTGAGTTTCTCCCAAATGCCCAAGAATTCAATAGTGTTACGG
>JALTEL010000643.1 GCA_027073945.1 Caldifarciminota bacterium
GAATGAGAAATCTCCCTCCTTAATATGAGTCTGTAACCCTACAATAAAATCTCGGGAATTTGCTTGAATATCGAAATACACCGGGGATTCTGCGGCAGTCTGATTAAAAAGAGATAACGGGCGGTTCTCTATAATATAATGGTCTCTTAATATATCGGTATAAAAAGCAATTGATAAATATAACAAAAGCATACCGGATCAACGATGAAAATATTTCAATTACAGCGCCTCTACAAACCTTTCAAATATATTGTAAAGCTGTAGCAGTGAGCTAATACTGACCCATTCGTCTTTTCCATGTATGTTGGCTCCAACCGGGTATAGGATGACAGACGGAATACCTTTTTCTGCAAAAAATCGCGCATCTGTCGCTCCATGCTCTCTGCCAAATCTAACTGCTCTACCGAGGACTTTCTCTGCAACGCTTTTAAACTGTACAAGATGTTCATCCGAAGGTGGCGTGGATACGGTTTCACCCCTGGATATAACTTCCATACTGCATTCCTTGTCTATATATTTGCCTATTATATCCTTAATACCCTCAACTGTCCATGGGGGCACAAACCTTATATCAAGATAAACGGATGCGTTATCGGGAACTCTGTTGACAGAATCCCCGCCCTCAATTCTTCCTATGTTTATTGTATTATGCCAGTGTTCTTTTATATTGCATGGCTCAACAGGGAAAATATCCAGTTTTTTTAGATTCTCATAGATTCCAAGACATTTATCTATGGCATTTATACCTTCCCATGGTCTTGAACCATGAACGGATTTACCTGCACAGGTAATCTTAACATGAAGTGCACCTTTCCCTTCTATAATCAACTCAAAATCATTCCCACCATCAGGTATAACAACAAATTTCGCAGATACAAGGTCGTTTTTAACGAGATAACCCGTTCCATTTTCACTGCCAACCTCTTCATCCGTTGTAAATAAAAACCCCACGGATTTCTCAATGCCTTTTTCAAAAATCTCTCGTGCGAGTTCAATCATAACCGCATCAGGGCCCTTCATATCAAGACTTCCTCTACCAAAAAGCCTATCACCTTTTATAACAGGGGTAAATTGGGACGGCTCTGCATTTACAACATCAAGATGCCCGGCAAATAGCACACGGGGACGCTCGGACACAGCGCTGAGATATATTGCATGCTTATTGTTCTGTTCAAATCTATTTGCAAAAGAGGCATTTTTAAGTCTGTCTTCCACATAATCAACAATTTGCTTGATACTGCTATTATCAGATGCAACTGATTTGATGGAAATCAAATCTTCCAAAGTACGCAGTATTCTATCTCTCATATCCCCCCCCATCTTTATTCACTCTTTCCTCTTCTTTCAAAAGATTCCACAGCCCCATAGCTGACATTGTACGGACTTCCACACTACTATCTTTCAGGCCATCAACAAAATACTTGTAGGTTCTTTTATCATTTAATTTTACAAGCAACCATACCGCTCTTTTTCTGGAATAATCATTCCCATTCCTGAATGCCCGGATAAGCCTCATAATACCTACAGACTCTCCAAGATACGCAAGTGCAAACGCACTCTCCCTGGAAATTAAAGTATCCTGAACATTAAAAAGTTTGATAAGAATATTCCTTGAAGCAGCTGAACCTATAAATGCAAGCGCCCATATGGCATGCACCTTGACAGCAGGATAAGGTGAATTTGTGAGAGCTCTTGCAATATAGGGAACAGCAAGACTATCTCCCAGCATACCCAGATTATCTATGGCCTTTATCTTTTTTTGAGGTGATAGATAAGCCAAGTCTTTTAAAAATGTTCCAACTCCTCTGGGAGAACCCATAAACGAGAGAGACTTTGCAGCTTCCATTCTTACTACAGGGTTTGGGTCACTTGCCAGCAGCACAAGGTACGGGATGGCTTGCTTGCCAAAAAGTTGAAGATGATATGCAAGCGTTCTTCTTATACCAAAGTTCTTGCTCTTCAGGTATATATTAAAATGAGACAGGTCGGGGTTTCTTATCTGTTTTAATCGTCCTATAATGGCCATAAGCGTTATAAATTCATTAGAGTTATTTAAATAAGGCGTAAAAAAGCTCTCTCCGACATTGAACATATCACCTTTTATCCATAAGCCTATAACCTTTGTCCAGACGTTGTTATACCTTATAAGCGAATCCACAAGGGATTTTTCTCTGAGTCCCAGCATCCTGCTTAAAAGAGGCGAAAGTGCAAAAGCCTCCTGATAAGATCTGGCCTGCTTTGCCATTTTAATAAGGGATGGAATGGAACTCACATCTGAAATTGAATACAGAGCTTTTATAAGCGGAGGTCTCTGCTTGTTCTCTACCCTTAATATCATGCTGCATATAGCCTGCTGTGCCTCTGTATCATGGAGCTGTGCAAGTCTTCTTGCCACTTTATAAGCAAGGGGGTAATTATCTGTACTAAAAACTCCAATTGGAACTGCATGCAAAAGCTCGGGATAATCTTGCCCTGTAGCCTGTTTAAACTTGAGATATTCATTTGTTGCATCAATAGTTCTACCTGATTTTGCAAGTACATAAACCTTTAACTTTTCAAATTTTATTTTGTCCTTGCTGAGCATAAAACTGTCTTCAACGAGCTTTAAAGCCTCATCAAATCTTCCCTGATTAATATACGATTCAATGGTATCTTTAAATACAGTATCTGCTCTAACAAGCTGCGGCAGTGTGAATAATATAATAAGACCCCATACCCTTAACATAGTAAGAGTATTTTAACATATTTTGCTCAGAAAATCAAGGAGTTTGTTTCAATGTTGCAGATACTTATTGCTAAAACGTGTCTGTTATCTTATAATTATTGTATGACAATAGAAAGAAGGGTTTTATTTATAAACGGTTCGTCGCGCGGGCAAAAGGGGTTGACGTACAGATTGTCCACTATTGTAGCAAAAGAATTTACCGAAATGCAATACACCGTGAATTATCTCAATCTCGTGGATTACAATATAGGGTGGTGCAAAGGATGTGTCAGTGAAGATGCCAGGCTCTGCAATCCTTCAGAGTGCGTAAAAGGAGAACTCGATGACGATTTCAGAGATATAATGCATAACCACCTGTTAAAATACGATGTAATGGTTTTCCTCTCCCCTGTGTACTGGTATTCCCCACCTGCTGTTTTAAAAAATTTGATAGAGCGAATGACCTCTCTTGAAAATGCAAATAAAATGCTCGATGGCAAAATTGGCGGATTTGTAGTTACGGCACAGGAAGATGGCGCTATGATGACCATACTTTCGCTTATGGGGAGCTTAAATGACATGGGTTTCATGTTTCCACCCTATGCATTTACTTATTCCGTGGGATACGAAGATCCCCTAAAAGACAGCGAAGCTGTATTATATGCTAAACGTCTTGCCAGGAATCTTGTAAAACTGCACAGTCTTGTCAAAAGAAGCGAATGGAGATAGCTAATTACCGGCATAAATGTCTATGTAAATTATTCCAAAAAATTCAAAACTTTTTTAGCGTAACATAGAGATGCCAACAAGCTGGCCATATCAGATAAATGAAATAATGGAGCTTATAATACAAGCAGACCCCTCAAGCATACTGGATATAGGTGTCGGTTTTGGCAAATACGGGGTCCTATCAAGGGAATATCTGGAACTATGGTCCAATGAAGATATAGAATACGGGGAATGGAAAAGAACAATCGACGGAATAGAAGCTTTCGAGAAATATTTAACTCCATTACATAAATACATTTACAATCGCATTTACATAGGAAATGCACTTTCAGTACTTCCCAACATCAATAAAAAATATGACATTATCCTTATTATAGATGTACTTGAGCATTTCAGTCATGAAGATGGTATCAAACTTCTGTCACTTGCCCTTGAGAAAGGAAAAGACATTATAATATCCACTCCAAAGGATATTGGACATCAGGAAGCAAGTTTTGGGAATCCTTACGAAAGACATAGGTTCCAATGGACAAAGTCCCATTTTAAGAAAATGGGTCATGCCTTTTTTGTTCCCAATGATCATTCATTAATATGCTTCGTGGGCAAAGATGCACTTAAAGTAAAGCAATCCGTGAATAAATCCATTATCAAAAGGGAATTCCATTTTCTAAGGTATCCGCTTAATCTTTTGAGAAATATTCTGAAATCCTTCTCTACAAAGTTGAAAGATTAGTCATGGTTTGCTGCATGACCCCTTCTCTGAAGATACTCTTTTAAAGACTCCAGAAGCACAATAAGACTTGCAAATACCATTCCAAGTGAGAAGCTGTAAAGTTTAAGCTTGCTCACTGTTAAAACAATAAATGCAATATAAGCTGCCACCCAGTATAAGTTTACTTTGAAAAAGAATTGTATTCCGTCTCTTGACCTTCTGTAAGTTGTATAGGGTGCATAAAGCAGAGAAATCATAAATGCTACTCCTAAAATCACAAGATGTGGGTATGAGGAGATGTATGTTCTGGAAGATATCAATATTATGAGGAACTTCCCAAAGAATAGAAAGGTCAAAAAAACCATCACACCGAAAATTCCGTATATCAATGTTAATTTTTTGAGTATCTGACGTGATTTTATCTCATTGCCAGTTTCATATAAATATGACATTTCAGGAGCAAATGCAGAAAGTGGTATAAACAGTAAATTTCTTGCACCGTTTTCCAATTTCTTCGCCATTTGGAATATTGATAATGCTCCGAACGAAATGTAATAAGGTATTAACAACCTATCAGTATAGAGGAAAAACGGCGACAATATCTGCGTCATCATTGAAAACTTGAAGTAAGGACCTACGTTTTCATAAAGCTCTTTAATTTTCAGGCGAGCAGGTTTTATCACAATGGCATAGGAAATAATTATCTGAGGGAAAGCCGATACAATGAGGGCAAGCGCCACTTTGTTCAGATTCAATGGCCATAACAGAACAAGGAGTACAATCAGCAAAACATAGTACACGCTCTTTATCACGGTAACAAATTCGGCTTTTCTCTTTGATATAAAAACAGTGGAAATAAGGTCGTTGTGAGAAAGCAGATAAAAACCTGCGAATATAATAGCCTCTGCTCTGCTTTTGCACAAAAACAGATAAAATGGTACAAACAATACTAAAAAGAGTGATAGATGAATCAATATAGCCGAAATAATCAGGCTAAATTCCATATCTCTGTTTTTTTCGTGTTCAAATTTTGGAATATATCTCTGAAACAACAGAGGAAAACCCAGTTGAAGAATACCACCTGCAAACAATCCAATCCCACCTGCGAAAAAATACCTACCGAGCACTTTCTCAGATAAAGACAGAGCAAGTAATTTTAACTGAACAAAACTGCCGATAAAAACAATTCCATAAGCAGCAAAAAGCATGATAGAATTTTTTTTAGCTTTCACCCGATTATATCCTCTATAAACTCCATTTCCATTCTGGACCTTGCCTTAAAATCCAGAAAATTATCCAGTACAAACTGCCTTGCACTCTGTCCCATTTCTACTGCTTGATGAATCTTAAAATTCCTCACAAGAAAAAGGATAGAATCCATTCTAAAAGGTTCTACGAGAAAACCCGTTTCTTTATCCTTTATGAATCTTTTTGTATCAAGCAGATTAAAGGCTATAACAGGCATGCCGGCAGCCTGTGCCTCAACAACAGGTATTGTGCCATTTGCATATCTATTCAGGGAGAAGAAAACATCCACATTCTTGTAAAAATCTGGCATATCTTTTTGCATTAAATAACCATGATAAATAAATTTGTCAGGAAATTCCTTGCTATATTGTAATGCTTTATGTTCCATGGTGCCTCCTCCTGCAACATGGAATACAATATTACTTTGCTCCATAAGACTTTCGAATATAGCAAGAAATAGGTCGAAGCCCTTTAATCTGTTCAAGGTGGCTGCAAACCCCAGTCTCAACCTATCCGAAGCTTGCCTTTCTATAGAGAGAAGCTCATTTGAATATCCATTTTTAAGGAAAAGGAATTTACCATTATATCCCAGTTGCCTGACAGCCCTGTCCCCACCCGTTCCATCATCTGTCATTATTATGCCCGATGGATTTAACCTCACACTTTTTATAAATGCGTTGTACTTGGCGTTTTTTAGAAATCCACTCTCTTTAAGAAAAGTCACAACTCCAAGATATTTATTTACAAAAGGTACATTGTAAATCTCAGACAAAGCGGCAAGGCCGGGAGCTCCCAAACCCGTTATTGAAATAAATACATCGGCCTCAGTTTTTTTCTTCTTGATTATGTTTGAAATATGGTTATTATTGTATAAGTCCAATAATATATCCATCTTAGTCCCTGTTCTTACCAGATTTATGCCCTTTCCAGGACAGACTACCTCTACTTGCGCATTTCTTTGCAGGAGTGCCTCATAAAAATATGCATTTTCCGGAGTGCCTTTAACATTTTCAAGCTCAAGGTCATCACACCAGGGAGTGACTACAAGCACATTCATCTAATATGATAATAGCTGTATTCAACCTGTCTGGCACCAAACCCCCTTTTAAATTTTTCCACTCCCGGGTAAATTTCACTCCATCCCATATTATAAAATAAAAGGCCTTTGTCCTTCAGATTTCTTATAATTTCAAAGTGGAGAAAATCATTGGGACGCAAATGAAAATAGCGCTGAAAGGAAGCACCATGCCAGTAAAACGCTTCTTTATTCCCCTGTAAAATTATTGCCCCGCTTATGTATTCGCCATGATAGGTAACCACATAAAGGGAGGCCATATTACTTGCAAGCAGACTTACGAAAAATTTTTCCGAAAATCGCTTTTTATCATTCCAGCGTCTCAGAGAATCTATATACATCAGGTAGTATTTCGATATAGCATTCTCCGTTTTAATCTCCTTGACAAGCAATCCCATTTCTTCGGCTTTTCTTATATTCCGTTTCTTTGAATCAGTGAATTTTCCATATATATCATCCATAGGAACAGAAAGTTCAATGATATTGGTTCTAAACTGTTCACGTTTGAAGAATTTATCAAACGCATCACTTTTAAATTGGGAAAAGGGATGCAAAAACAGGTGCACTTCTCTGGATTTTTTCGCAATCCTCTCCACAATTTCGGCAATTAGTTCTTCATCAACATCCTGATCTATTAAAAGAGGGCCGCCATAAGACCCCAGAGGACCACTATCCACTCTTCTGAAAAATGGGGGAAATCTCCTTTCAATATAAGGAAAAATTATTTTCTCATCATATACTTCAATCCTGGGCTCTTTTATACTGCTTAAAAAGCACCTGTACCAATCTGATAGATAGAAGAATGACCAGGAATCCATTTTTTTTACCCATTCGTTCCATCTTGCGGATTTATAACTTATCTTTTCAACTTTCATTGTGTAGTTTGCCCTCTTTAATATAATAATGTATATTAAAGAACTGTTCAAGTCCTTTATTGTGAGTTACCATGATAAGCGTGGTTTTAAACTTTTCATTGAGAAGAATTATAAGGTGCATCAGCTTCATAGCATTCTTTTCATCAAGATTACCCGTAGGCTCATCAAGTAAAAGGATATCAGGATTCAAAGCCATTGCCCTTGCAACCTGAACTCGCTGAGCCTCGCCTCCGGAAAGCTGGTTGGGCCTGTGTAAGGCTCTGTCTGCAAGTCCCATTGCACTGAGCATTTCCATGCTTTTCTTATGAGCTGACTTCTCATCAAAGCCCGAGAGGACGAGCGGAATCATAACATTCTGCGCTGCGGTAAAATCCGAAAAAAGATGGTGGTATTGAAAGACAAATCCTATATGCCTGCTCCTCAAAAAAGACAGATACTTATCATTTTTCCTTTCTATTTTTTTATTAAACAGGATTAGTTCACCAGCATCTGGAAAATCCAGAAGACCCAAAACATGCAACAGTGTTGACTTACCGCTTCCAGAAGGGCCAGTTACTATGATTTTGTCACCCCTTAAGGCCATCACATCTATTCCTCTCAAAACATGTAAAAATTCGGAGCCTGTTTTATAAGTCTTTACAATTCCCTTTGCAGAGAGCACCTCTTCACTCATATCTCACAGCCTCAACAGGAGAAAGCTTTGATGCTTTGATAGACGGTATTATAGTGGCAAGAAATACGATGGCAAGAGCAGAAATTGTTATGATGAGAACGTCCTGGGTCTTCACTCTGACAGCTATGTGATTTATAAAGTACACATCAGGCGGGAGGTGTATGAATTGATACTTTGAGAGCAAATAGCTCATTACAATACCAAAAATACCTCCAGATATTACACCTGTTCCACCAATGATAAAGCCTATCAGGCTGAAAATCTTTCTTATACTTGATTTTGTGTAACCTATAGTCCTTAATATACCGATTTCCCTTGTTTTCTCGAGTATCATCATCATCATAGTTGTTATAATGCCAAATGACGCAACAAGCACAATAAGTGACAGGATAATGAACATTGTGAATTTCTCCAACTTAAGAGCTGCAAAAAGGCTTTTATTCATATCCATCCATGTTGTGGTGGTAAAAGGATAGCCCAATTTCCTCTCTATTTTCTTTGCCACAGCGCCTGCGCTCTCGGGCTTTTTAACATCAATCTCAATGCCTGATACACCATTTATCCCTGCTATTTTTTGTGCGGCTTTTATTGAAGTTAATATTAAGCTTGTATTGTAATCGTACATACCTGCATCAAAAACTCCCGCAACTACAAGCTTCTCGGATTTCAGTACTGTCCCGAATGGGGTTTGTTTTGCAGAGGTAGGAGAATAGAATTTCAAAGTATCCCCGGGAGAAGCACGCATTAAAGCAGCAAGATTAACTCCCAGCAAACAGGTGCTGTCGGATATTGCTCCCCTTCCCATAACAAAAGCAGAATCTATTGCATCTGGAATCCTGCGAATCCCTTTAACAATAATACCATCCGTATATTCTCCTTTAACAACTATTGTTTTGGTAAGCACGTAAGGCTCGACAAATGAAACTCCGTTAAATTTAGTTGCAATATTCATAACAGAGTCGGGTGATACAATGGGCTCGTCAAAAAATTTCGTTAGCATAATATGTGGTGTCATACCTATTATTCTTTTTTTTAACTCCTGCTGGAAACCTGTCATAACTGCGATTACAATAATAAGAGCGGATACACCGATGAAAACACCCGCAAAAGAAAAACCAAATAAGAATGCCAGAAAGCCTCTTTTTGCACTTTTTAAATACTGCTTAACAACGAAAAAATCAGACTTACTCAACAATCTTTTTCCTGAGATTGGGGAAAATAATAACGTCTCTTATAGAATGTTGATTGAGCATCAGCATAATTATTCTGTCAATCCCAAAGCCTATACCACCTGCAGGCGGCATGCCGTATTCAAGTGCATTTAAGAAATCCTCGTCGATGTCCGGCGGAATTTCTTCGTCTCCCGCTTTCCTCATTTTCACCTGCTTTTCAAGTCTTTCCCTCTGGTCAATAGGGTCATTTAACTCAGAAAAGGCATTGGCAATCTCCATACCTGCGACAAATAATTCAAACCTCTCCACCCTGCCATTTTCCTTTCTGTGTTTTTTGGCAAGAGGTGATATAGAAATAGGATGGTCCATTACAAAAGTCGGATTTTGTATGCGGTCTCCTATCATTCTATCAAAGAGTTTATCCATTAGTTTGTGCATGGGAAGTGACTGCCAGTTCACAACTCCATTCTTTTTGGCATCTTCTCTCAACTTCTTTTCATCTGCGGATAATATATCATACCCTAACTTTTCATTCAAACTGTCAACATAATTCAACCTTGCAAAAGGTCTCTTAAATGAAATTTTCTTATCCTGATATTCTATTTCATATTTATCATGTAAATCTCTTGCAATTTCTGAAAGCATTTCTTCGGTCAAAGCCATCATATCGTTATAGTCCCAGTAAGCTGCATAAGCTTCAAGGGCAAGGAATTCCGGATAATGCAGCCTATCAATGCCTTCATTCCTGAAATCCCTTGAAAATTCAAAAACTTTTTCAAAGCCTCCAACAAGCAGTCTTTTTAAAAATAGCTCATCTGATATTCTCAGATAAAGTTTCTGCTTGAGTGTATTCGCCTCTGTTATGAAGGGAGCTGCGCTTGCTCCTCCGTAAATGGTTTGTAGAACCGGACTTTCAACTTCAAGAAAGCCCTGTTTGTTAAAAAACTCTCTTATTTTGTATATAATCTTTGTCCTGTTCCTGAACACCAGACTTACATCGCTGGACATTAAAAGGTCTAAGTATCTTTGTGCATACCGAAGCTCTTTGTCCTGCAACCCATGCCACTTTTCAGGCAGCGGACGCAAACCCTTTGCGAGAAAATACAGCCCGCCAACAAGTAACGTTGGTTCACCTGTTTTTGTTTTTATCAATGTACCTACTACGCCCACAAAATCACCTATATCACAAAAATTCCTGAAAAAGCTCACTGCCTCTACTTCTTCCCTATTATTAACCACTGCCTTACCCTTCTCAATTGCAATTTGAAGTGTACCTGAACCATCTTTGATGTCCGCAAATACAAGTTTCCCGAATATTCTCCGTGCAGTCACCCTGCCGGCATAACGAAATTCCCTCCCAATCAGTAAATCTGCATGCTCTTTGACATAAAGGGATTCTACATCCTTATCAAAATGATACGCATAGGGTCTAATACCCAGCTCTTTTAATTGCTCGATTTTGTCTTTTCTTACATCAAATTCACTCTTGCTTTTTTTCTCCACTCCTATCTCCTGTATTATTTTCAAGTATCCTCTTATTTTCTTCCAGCTTTTTCTCAAGTTCCTTTATTTCGTTGAAGAGCTTTTCAATTGTTTCATTCTTTGCAATATTCCCTTTTTCTTTCAACTGGCAGACGACTTCATCTCCAATTTTTGCAAGATTTTTTGTTATCTCGCGCTCTGTTTTGGCAAGGTCAAGTTTGATTGTAGCTATTGCTGCCTGCTCCTTGGTCTTTTGAGCAGCTTCTCTGGCAAGCTCCAGAGCAGTGTCCGTCATCTTTTCAAAGTTTATCTTTACTTTATCCCATAACGTTGGCATACTACACCTCCTGTTATATTTATATTATAATGCAAGAACACTGTAAGCCAAAGCCTCTGTGAGAAATCGCTTCGCTAAAAATCCGTTTCATGCAGGCTTTATCTTGGTAAAGCCAAAGGATTAACAAATATATCTATCCAGGGTAATTTATAGGTAAAATAGACAAAAATCACTCCAGAAACAACAAAAAGTGATATAAGAATTGATTTTGTTTTACCCTTAAACTGTCTTATTTCTGTCTCCTTTTCGATCTGTGCCACAAACAGTCCGGACAAATATGTTGCAAATAACGCCCATATTAAATCAATCACGGGAGATTTTATCCTGCCCCAAAAAGCAGGTGCCAGATACCATATCAATGCAATAATATAAGGGATTATGATTGCAGAAAGAATACGGGAGTACCAGAAATTTTTAATTTTCTGCCTCGTACTCTTTTTGAGTATGAACCTTTCTATTATACTGAGCAATATGTAACCCCAGAATGCCATTTTAAGGTGCTGAAATACAGATTCATTTATGCCGCAGAAAGGCTTTAAAATTGCCAGTCCCGTGAGTTCATATCCAAAATGAAAAACACCAAATGCGAGCAAGAATAAAAAAGCTTTCAGAAAAATATTCATAGTTCTTTATACTCCATAAGTAATTACACTGCTTTTTCCATAATGCAAAAACAATTTTTAATATTATAGTTCATTAAAGATGTTCATTCAAATATCCGATGTATCCAACAGAGGTATGGTATTCTGTCTTTGCGTTACTTACAATATTGTGTATAATAAAAGACATGTGTAGTCCACTGTCCAGAATTTACAAACTTTTAAAAACAATTATCCATCCGAAGCAGTCTTACAAACCAGACATTGCAGCAATTGAAACGGAACTTAAAAAACGCTGGGATTTCCCATATACATGGGGCAGGAAACAAAACGATAAATGGGATTCTTTTACCAATTTTATCTATGACATTGACAAATTTGATATCCTTATTGATACAGTGAAAATTACATACATGAGAATGCAGTCTCCCAACATATCTTACGACGACTTTCTGGACTATACCCTGAACAGATGGTATAATTACTGGTCAGCCCTTGCAATTGAGAGCATCTTCTGCTCAATGCCCGGTGTAATGCCCAACAAAAATAAAAAAGATAAGTTTGTTGATTTTACTGTAAACAACATAAGTTTTGATCATAAGAGCTCTGTTTTCCCTGCAGCGTATCCAGGGAATATAGATTATGCGATGCACAATCCGTCAGACATAATAAAATGGCTCTACAAAAATCAAAGCCAGGGGCACAGGATGCACCTGCATAACAGGCTGTTTGTAATTATGTATGCAAAAAACAGAATGCACTGGAGGTTAAAGGCCGAAATCGCATACATCGGTAAATTTATTCGTCAGTATATCAATGAATTTAATCCCGAGAAACTGCATAAAATCCATTTTCAGAACAACAGAACAGCTCTTTCGGACATTATTTGGGTTGTAAAAGACACTATCTAATAATACTAAAAATCTCGTGCCTTTGCACTAAAAAGTATTATCTGCCACCCACTGCGGGTCAAATCCTTCAGGATTTTCCTTGTATTCGCTTCACGTTGTGCATCTGAATATGCGAATGGTTCATCAAGCAACAAAAAGGCCTTGCGGTCTCCAAGGAATTTGCTTATAAAAGCAAGTCTTATGGAAAGCAGAAGTTGGGTTTTCGTACCATCAGATAACTCAGAAAACCCGAATGTATTCCCGTATTTATCTTCAACCTGCCATGAAGTCTTAAAGTCTTCACTTTCTAAAAATATGGTTCCTTCTGTGAGTCTGGCAAGCCCGTACTTATGCGCTGTTATCCTTGAAAAATATTTTCCGCTTTCATCTTCTATTCCATTCAGATAAGTCTGCTCGAGCGTCTCTCTCAATCTCAAGACAGCAGCTTTTGCCACCCTCATCATCTTCTCCATTTTCTGCATGTTTTGATACTTCCTCTCAACCTCAAGCAATTTTTTACGCTTTTGCTTCAATTTGCCCACATCTGGAACATTGCTGAGCATTACATTGAGCTCCGCAACTTCAATTTCCATTCTTTTCAGAGAATCGCTGATGTCGGAGATTTTATCCCTTAACGAAACGAGCTCTGCTTCAATATCAATGCTTTTAGCGTCTTTGTATTTTTTTACAACTCCATATGGAATTTTATCAACATCATCGTCAACATTCGGAAGTTCTTGTAGTTTTGCTTTAATATCTTCATGTTCCTTTTCCGCTGTTTGTATCACCTGCTTAAGAGCTCCCTGTACTTCAAAATTTTCTTTCTTCCATTTTTCTATTTCATCAAGTCTTTTTTCCAGATCGATTATTTCATCTTGAATATTTTTAACATTAAGTGCGAACTTACTCATTTCCTCAAGTTCTCTGTTTAATTTTTCAATCTCTTTTCGCAGTTCGGAATCGTTAATATTGTTAAATTCATCTTTCAAACTATCAATCTCACGTTTGGCATTTTTTATATTGGAATCATGCTCCCCTATTTTCTTTGAAATGTTATTTACTTTATTCTGGGCATCATTCTTTTCCAACTCAATCTTTTTTTGTTTATCTCTGTATATTTTCAAATCCTGGCCAAGTTGCTTTATCTCCTGAAGCTGCTTTGAGAGCGCTGACTTTTCCCTTTCAAGTTCAGGGACTTCAAGCATTCCAAGCTGATATTCTATCTTTTCAAGCTCTTTCATGTCCTTTATAATTTGCTCTAACGTACTGACATGCTGAAAAGCTGCTATAAATTGAACAAGACTGTCTTTTGTGCTTTTTATATTGCTCTTTGCATAAACAATTGCATTGAAATTCTGCGCTTTAATATCAAGCTCCCCCTTAAATTCAAGAGTCTGACCTTTCTTTAATGTCTTACTGTTAGCTGTCACACTCCCCTTTTTAACATAAATGGCAGCATCAGTACTCTTCTCCATCTTCAAAAGTGCCTGCCAGTTGGAAAAAGCTTTCTCCAATTCAGATACATTCCATTTTTCATACTTTTTCAGTGCATTTTTCAACTGTATATAAGTATTTTCAAGCTTACCCGCATGAGAAAGTTTTTCATTGACTTTTGCAAGCTTCAGAGACACACTCTTGAGTTCTTTTTGAGATTTCTCAGCTATTTCCACCCTGGTTGTTATCTTATTATATTGATCTTCAAGTTTTTTATAATTTCTCCTTGCATCCTTATATGTCTGCATGATTTTTGAGTACGCATTTACATGTTTCTCGAGTTTTACCTCGTTTTGTTTTATTAACTCTGCTATCCTATTTTTTCTCACTATATGCTCATTTATAGATTTTTTTAATTTCTCTATTTCATGTTTTCGTTTTTCAGCATTCAATGCCCTTGTCATCTGAATTTTCTTTTTATCTTTTTCTGCATTCAGTAAATTCCTTTTTTCTTCAAGCTCTGCTGCCTTACTTTTACTCTGTTCAAATTTACTTTTGCTATCATCTATTTCCTTACAAAGAGCCTGCTTTTTCTCAAGAAGCTCATGTTTCCTTTTGTATTTTACAAGTACATCAAGATATGCATACAGTTTATTTGCCTCATCAAGCTTTTTTTTCTTTTCCTCCAGCTTATGTGTCAAATCATCTGCTTTATGTTTATTATCGGAAAAAGTTGCAATTTCACCCTCGAGCTCAGATATCAAACTCCGCAGTTCATCTTTCTCGTTTTTAAATTCACTAAATTTATACTTTAACAGGCTCTGTTTGAAACCTTGTTTATCTTTGAGCAGTAAATCCCCCAGAATTCTGTGCAGTCCATTTAGCCTATCAACCTTTAAAATATCCCTTGTGAATTTCTTAAAATCACGAGAATCCGTTGCAATTGAAAGGTCCCTCTCCCTTAACACTAAAAGCATTGGAACAACAACATGGAAAAATCCATAACCATGTCGCTTGAAAAACTCTTTTATTTTCTTTTCATCCGTTAAGTAAGTCCCATCTTTTCCCTTCAGGGTAATACTATTATCCTGAGCATTTGCAATAAGCATAAATTCTAAATTTTCCGGGGTCTGGAACTCAACCTCCACAACCGGATTCTTATCAATGCCTCTTGTTGCCTTATTGCCCATAACAGACGGCTTTAATGAAAATGCATCTTGTATAGCCTCTATTATAGTACTTTTCCCATATTCATTTGGCTCTTTTATTTCGTTGAAGCCTTTATCAAAATCAAAAGCCTTATCTTCGTGTATTCTGTAATTTATAAGATGAACCCTCTTTAATATCAAATCTCAAACCTCTTTATTAAATAATTCACCGTGTCATTTAAGCTCATTTTTCTCATAATATGCTGGAGTATAAAATTATACGCCTCTTCCTTCAACTCTTCTTCGTAATCCTTAAACTCTCCCTTGTTCAAAATATTATCCAAGGCCTTCTTAATAATCTCATAATTCAAATCCCTTGTGTAAATTACGGCATTCTCTCTCAGATGAATTGACGGATTTTTTAAAAGCTGCTTTATCTGTTCTGATAACTCTTTGCTGTATCCGGATATCTCAACAAAATCAAGTTTTCCCAGTGTGTGTTTCAAATCCTGAATATCCTTTTCACTAAAAATCTCCACCCTGTAAAATGAAGGCGCATTTTTAATATCAACGCATTCAATATTGCGTGAGCCATTGATATTTACCTTTAAAAAACCACTATTAAGACTCTTGCGTCTTGTAAATTCAAACTGCAAAAATGCACCGGGATAAGCGGATTTATTGAATATTTTACATCCATGATAATGGCCTAATGCTATATAATCAAAGGGCATTGATTCAAGTCTGTCTATATCCAGTTCTCCTTCCGTGTTGTTCTTTCCAAAGGCACCATGCACAAGTGCAATGTGTCGTGAAGCGTTTTTCAGTTCAAACATGGGCATATCAAAAAAGGCACTGTAAAAAGCCGTGTCTCTGATAATTTTCACAGGATTTTCAGGCGTTAAAAGCGTAATATTCGGATAATCAAAATAGTTTGCAATATCAGGCCTTTTGTAAATGGAATCCGCGGTATATGCATCATGACCCGTAACTTCATTCCCATAGTTCGAGCCGCCTCCGGGAATTAGAACGGTATGGATATTACTGGATAGTTTGAAAATATCCAGAACCT